>DASPMH010000697.1:0-4615 GCA_035627175.1 Terriglobales bacterium
ACCGGTCGAGCTGGGCCTCGGGCAGGTTGTAGGTGCCCTCCTGCTCGATCGGGTTCTGGGTGGCGAGCACGAGGAACGGCCGCGGCAGCGGGTAGCTCTGGTCGCCGATGGTCACGTGACGCTCGGCCATGGCCACGAGCAACGCGCTCTGCACCTTGGCGGGGGCGCGGTTGATCTCGTCGGCGAGGATGATGTTGGCGAACACCGGGCCTTTTTTTGTAGTGAACGCGCCGTCCTTGGGCGAGTAGATCAACGTGCCGATCAGATCGGCCGGCAGCAGGTCGGGGGTGAACTGCAGGCGGTGAAACGAAGCATCGACCGCCTCAGCCAAAGTCTTGACCGACAAGGTCTTGGCGAGACCGGGGACGCCTTCCAATAAGACGTGGCCGTTGGCGAGCATGCCGAGCAGCAGCCGGTCGACGAGATAGCGCTGGCCGACGATGACCCGGCCGATCTCCTCGCGCAGCCGATAGAGGCCCGCCGCCTCGTCCTTCACCCGTTCATTGATCGCTGCAATGCCGCCTTCCATAGATCCGACCCCTCACGTTCATCGATCGCCGGGGCGGTACCCCGGACGCTGCGGCGAATCGACGATGCACGCCGCAATTCGTTCAATCTTTCAAACGATGAAGCGCCCGGGCCGGCGGCCGCGGGCGCGATGAGAGGGCGTTGTTACTGATGATCCCCACATCGTCAAGCAGGCGTGCGCCCCCTTTCCCAAAGGGCTGATGCCTTCCGCCGGCGGAAGGCATCAGCGCCGCAGGCGCGGGGGATTTCCCTCGCCACCGCCGCCATGGCACCATCGCCCCATGCCTGACTACAGCTTGTTCGGCGACGCCCATGTCCGCGAGTACGAAGCCACCGGCGGCAAGGTCGGCCACGATTGGAACGACACCTCGGTGTTGATCCTGCACACCGTCGGCCGCAAGTCCGGCTCGACCCGCAAGTTCCCGCTGATCTACGGCCGCGACGGCGACGACTACATCCTGGTCGCCTCCAAAGGCGGCGCCCCCGAACACCCCGGCTGGTACGAGAATCTGATGGCGCACCCGGATGTCCACATCCAAGTGTGGGACAAGATCCTTGCGGTGAGCGCGCGCACCGCGACCGCCGACGAGAAGCAGCGGCTGTGGCCGATGATGGTGGCGCAGTGGCCCGATTACGACACCTACCAAGCCGGGACCGAGCGCGACATCCCAGTGGTGATCCTAACCCCCCGCTGAGGCTCCGATTTCGTGCTCGTGCGCGTGGGCGTCATCGTAATCGGTCGGTCGGCGAGTGCCCCCTCCGAACGGGAGCTCGCACAACCTCGCCGCGGCAAAGCGTCGAACTGCTTGCGGTTGTTGCGGGACTGAGGCACTTCGCCCGGTCAGAGGTACGAGAAATGAGAAGATCGTGTGCGATTCGCTCGAGAATGATTAGCGCGGTCTCGCTCGCGCTCGCCGGCTTTGCGGCGCCGGCCATGGTGCTTTGCGCGAGCAACCGTGTCGCGGCCCAGGTTTGCGACGTGGAGCCGATCGAGAGCTGTTTCAATGCCAGCGGGAAGCTCACGATCAACAACAGCACCGACGACGAGCGCGACAGCTTCACCCTTTCGCTCGGCAACGCACCGGCCGCGACTCCGCAGGACTTCGGCGATCCGCTCGGTACCGATCCGTATGTCGTCTGCGTCTATGACGCCAACGGTGTGGTTGAAGAGCTCCAAGTGGCACCGGCCGGAACCTGCGACGGCGACCCCTGCTGGAAGGCGACCCGCAAGGGCTTCCAATTCAAAGACAAGATCGGCAGCAACGATGGCGTCAACAAGCTCACCCTCAAAGCCAGCGACAAGGGGAAGACGCAAGCGAAGGTGAGCGGCAAAGGCGCCGCCTTGGAGGATCCGACGCTGAGCTTGCAGGCACCGGTGGCGGTGCAACTGAAGAACGTCGCCACCGGCTACTGCCTCGGAACCGCTTTCGCCGATCCGGCGACCATCAAGAAGAGCACGGCGGAGAAGTTCAGCGCCAAGATCAAGACTGTGCCGACCTCATCCAAGCTCTTGAAGGGCTCGGACGGGGTGACGCGCTCGCTGATCGAACCCGACAGCCGCTCGACGGCCGAAGAGCGCGGGCTGGCTCCCGATCCCAATGAGGTCTACATCCAGTCGATCAACTACGGCGGCACCGGCTGCCCTTCGGGTAGCGTCGGGACTTCGTTCAGCAACGACCGATCGAGCTTTACTCTGATCTTCGATCAGTTCGTCGCCTCCTCGGGACCGAGCGTCCCGCTGACAGAAAGCCGCAAGATCTGCCTGCTGTTCATCAACTTGCGCATACCACAGGGCTGGTCCTACTCGGTGTCGACGCTAGATTTTCGCGGCTACGTCAGCCTGCCGAAGGGTGTAACGGCGGAGCAGAAATCGACTTACTATTTCGAGGGTGAACCTCGGCCGGGCAGCGCCAGCAGTCGATTCTCAGGTCCGGTTGCCAAGGATTACCTGACCCGCGACCAACTAGGTTTGAACACCCTCCAATGGTTCGGCTGCGGCGGCGCGCGGCCGCTCATCGTCTCCGCCCAGGTCGAGCTCTTCAAGACCGACGGCCGCACGGCGCAGATCACCGTCGACAGCACCGACGGCAAGCTGGAACACGTGATCGGCCTACGCTGGAAACCGTGCTGAGCGACGGGTAAGCGCCCGCTCGCAGCGCGAAGCCTTGCAATTCACCAACTGCCCAACGAAGCACCGAAGGACCAAGATCAATTACCAGCGGACGGGGCGGTCCGTTTTCCGTTAGTTCTTGGACCCCTTGCACGCTCGTACTTCTTTGGAGGGTTGGTGGCTTGGAAGGCTGATCGGGCCCGTAATCGGGAGGGCTGCCGGTGCAACCGCCGATCACGGTGCCGATCGCCGCGTGCAATGACGTCGACCGAGTAGCGCGGGCTCGCGCCGCTGCAGCCGATGAAGCCCGAGGCGGCATTGCCGGCGCCATGACTGGAGCACACGCAGTCGAGCCGATCGGCCCCGCCTCCCCTCCTTGCGATCGTGCCGTGTCGGCCATCGTTGACAGGGGAAGGTGCATGGGCGCATCGTCGGCGACAACAAATCCGGAGGAGGAGCGGCATGACCAACCGATACATGGTGCGATCTGTACTGTTTGCGGTGGTGCTGGCGACGTCCGCGGCGCGCGCCGATGAGACGTGCCTGTCGCCCTACATGCCGAAGATCACCGGCCAGGAAGATTACGTCTATGTCTGGACCGTCGGCGTTGAAGGTGTCGGTGACGGCTCCGACAAGCTGGTCACCGTCGGCACCAACCCCGGCTCACCTTCTTACGGCAAGGTGATCTCTTCGGTTTCCGTCGGCGGCCGGCACGAAGCCCACCACGGGGGCTTCACCGATGACCGCCGCTTCTTCTGGGGCGGCGGGCTCGACGATAGCATGATCTACGTCTTTGACTTCGTACCCGACCCGGCTCGACCGAAGCTGGTGAAGACGATCGATTCCTTCGTCCACGACAGCGGCGGCGTTGCCGGCCCGCACACCTTCTATGCGCTGCCCGGGCGCATGATGATTCCGTCGCTGTCGAACAAGGACGGCACCGGCAAGACGGCGATCGTCGAGTACAGCAACGAGGGCAAGTTCATCCAGACGGTATGGCTGCCCGAGAATGCCAAGTACGGCTACGATGCCCGAATTCAACCCCGGCTCAATCGTATGCTGAGCTCGTCGTTTACCGGTCGCACAAACTACATGCGCGACTTCGACTCCCTGGTCGCCGATGCGGAGGCGATGAAGAATTTCGGCAACAGCATGGTGTTGTGGGACTTCCATGCACGCAAGCCGATCCAGACCTTCGAAGTCCCGGGCGCGCCGCTCGAGGTGCGCTGGGCGCTGCAGCCGCGCCACAACTATGCCTTCACCACCACCGCGCTCACCTCGAAGCTGTGGCTGATTGCGCAGCAACCCGACGGCAGCTTCGGTGCGAAAGCAGTCGCTGATATCGGCGATCCCAATAAGATCCCGCTGCCGGTCGACATCAGCCTGTCCGCCGACGACAAGTTCCTGTTCGTCGATACCTTCATGGACGGCAGCGTGCGCGTGTACGACGTCAGCGATCCCAACCAGCCCAAGCAAATCGTCGAGCAGCAGATCGGCAAGCAGCTCAACATGGTGTCACAGACCTGGGACGGCCAGCGCGTCTACTTCACCTCGTCACTACTGGCCAATTGGGACAAGAAGGGCGAGGACAACGAGCAGTTCCTCAAGGCGTACAGCTGGGATGGCAAGCAGCTCAGCCCGCTGTTCAGCGTCGACTTCACCAAGGAAGGATTGGGCCGGCCGCACCAGATGCACTTCGGCTCGGACGAGTTCTACAAGAATCAGATCTACGCCGGTGACCTGCCACGGGTTGCGAGCCGCTAGGTGGCCTCTGCACCAGGTATTCGCCTGCTCGCATGTCCCACGTCTGCGAGGCTTTGCCTTTTGGGAAGCTAGCCTGCTTGGGCTCGCAGTCGTTCTGTGGCCTCCCTTATTAGTCGCGGCCGAAAGCCGCGCGCCCGACTCGGCCGCGCGACTGCGAGCAGCGGATCCGGCGAGCTTGTCGCACACCTATGCGGTCGGCGGTTTCGAGCCGGA
>DASPMH010000698.1:0-3938 GCA_035627175.1 Terriglobales bacterium
TACCATCGGCGCCGCAACGGATGATCACTGTGCACGACGATCCCTTCCGGCCGCAGCCGCGTCTCGATCGCGACGCCGATGGCGGTATGACCACCAGCGTCGGGCGGATTCGGGCCGACGAAGCGCTCGACAACGGCATCAAGTACATGTTGGTGTCGCACAACACCAAGATGGGTGCCGCCAAAGGCGCGGTGCTGGTGGCGGAGTACCTCGTCTCGACCAAAGTGATCTGAGCCGCAGGCCGAGGCCGCAGCGATGATGGCGGAGGCCGAACTGCTCGGCGAGCGCATCCGGTTGCGCAGCTTCCGTCCTGAAGACGTCGATGACGTCTTTGCCTACGCTTCCGACCCCGAAGTGACCCGCCTTGCAGGTTGGGAGCCGCACCGCAGTCCGCTCGACTCGATGGCCTATATCCAACGTTGCCGTGACGAGCAGTGGGGGCCGATCACCTTCGCTGTCGAGCACCGCGACGACCATCGTGTCGTCGGTGTCGTCGACATCCGCATCATCAGTCGACTCTGGGGCATCGGTGAGATCGGCTACACCCTCGCGCGGCAGTACTGGGGGCACGGCTTGAATGTCGAAGCCGGGCGCCTGCTGCTGAGCTACGGCTTCGAGCATCTGCGACTGCGGCGGATCCGCGCCATGTGCGATGCCGACAATCAGCGGTCGATCCGCACTATGGAAAAGCTCGGCATGAGCCGCGAGGGCTACGTCACTCAGGATGTCGGGGCTCGGCCGGTCCGTCGCGTGGTTTACTCGCTGGTGCGGCGCGATTGGAATCGGCAGGCGCGGCCGGCTTCGCTTTGCTCTTCCTGACCGCGATTGAAGCATGGTAAGCCACCGCCCCATGATGTGGATGCGGTGGTGTAGTGGTGCTGTCGTTTTGCTGTGGCTCGGCTGTTCTCTTGCTCGAGCCGCGGTAGCGCCGGCAGCCCCGGTGGCGATCCTGGTGGAAGCGGGGTCGGGAGAAGTGCTCGCCGCCGATCGACCCGATGAGCCGGTCGATGCCGGCAACTTCGGTCAGCTGCTGGTACTGTTGCTCGCCCTCGAGCGCGCCACGCTCGAAGGCTTGCCGATCGATGCGCCGGTCAGCATCAGCCCCGCCGCCACCAACGAGGGGCCGATTCGCCATAGCGCCGGCCAGGTGCCGCTGCGATCGGATCGCACCTATGTGTTGAGCGATTTGATGAAAGCGACTCTGGTCTCCGGCGCGGAAACGGCGGCGATCGGTGTAGCGGAGGCGATCGCCGGCTCGGTTCCGCTATGTGTCGAAGCGATCAATCGCCGGGCTGAGTTGCTCGGCATGGAGCGCTCGCGCTTCTCCGGTCTCGGCGCGGTGCGTCTCGGCGCTGGCGATGCCGATCGAGCCAGCGCGCGAGATCTGGCGGTGTTGGCGCGGGCCCTGGTCGCCTATCCGCAGGTGCTCGCTTGGTCTTCGCTCAAAGGGATGCCGTTCGATCAGGGCACGGTGCTGCTGCGCAACAACAACGGCATGCTCGGCACAGTCCGCGGGGTCGATGGCCTGCAGGTCTCGGCAAGCAACGGCCGCTACGGTGTGATCGCCACTGCCCAGCGGCAAGCGATGCGGCTGATCGTGGTGGTGCTCGGCGCGAGCGATGGCGATTCTTCTTACCGGCGGGCCGCCGACCTGTTGGAGTGGGGCTTCGGCCGCTACGAGCGGGTTGCGATGGTATCGCGCGGCGAACGGGTCAAGGTGTCGGTGGGCATCGAGTCGGGAACGTTACCGAGCATCGTGCCGGTCGCTGCTGAGCCATTCTCGATCTTGCGGCAGGTGGATCAAGAGCGAAGATTCCAGCTGCGCTATCAGATTCCTGAGATCCTGATGGCGCCGGTGCGCGAGGGCGATCGTGTCGGTGAGCTGATCATCGAAGAAGAGGGTCGAGTGGTCGCGGTGATTCCGCTGCTCAGCCCGACCGACGTGCTGCCGTCGAGCTTGTTGTCGATCGCCGCCGCCGAGCCGTAAGCTTCACTCGATGTCGTCGTCGGCGAGGTCGAGGATGATCTCGGCGAGCTCGCGAACATCTTCATCCGGGTCGTTGAGAGCGGCTCGCACGACGTTCATCGCTTCCGGTGTTTCGATGTCGGAGAGGACATCGAGCGCTTCGTAACGGATCTCGGCGGAGGGATCGTTCATCGCATGGGAGAGCACCTCGACCGGTGCTTCTTCCGTGAAGTCGGCGAGCGCCAGCACGGCTTCCATGCGGACGTTCTCGTCCTCATCGGACAGCGCCTGCGCCAGCACCCCGATCGCTTCGGGGTTCTCCGAGATGCCGAGCAGCGTCACGGCTGCCAAGCGACGCTCGGGATCGGAATCCTCGAGCACCACCCGCTTCAATGTCGGGATGTCGTCGGGATCTTTGTCGAGATCGACCTTGTCGGGAGCCTGCTGCGCAGCGGCAGGCGCGGCCGGTGCCGCGGCCTGGCGATTGGCTTTCGCCTGCGCCTCGAGCTTGGCCCGCAACGCCTCGCCTTTGGCAACGGGGGCGGTGTCGGCATTGAAGCGTTGTCCGAGCATGCGCTGAGAAGGCTTCTGCTCGTCGTCGGCGGGAGCGGGAGCGGCGGCCGGCGCCTCGGCGACCGCCTCCGGAGCGGCCTCGTCGCCGTCGCGGCCGAGCACGATCACAGCGATGACCAGCAGCACGACGGCAACGATGCCGGCGATGGTGCCGGTGCCGAGACCCGATTGTTCTTGCTTGGTGCTCACCTGCTCCTCCTCGATGCTTTCCGCCGACCGATCGACGCGGGAAACCATAGCAATTGAAAATTGCGGCGAAAAGACACCGTCACTCCTCGGCCAGGGACGGCGACAACAGGCGCGGCAAGCCCTCGAGCAGGCCGACCAGCAAGGAGAAGCTCAAGACCAGATCGACGATGGTCAGGATCGCGCTCTCGGGCGGCAGCAACACCAGCGAGTGATAGAGATCGACCGCCACCTTGCCGGCCATCAACACGATCGCGGTCATCACCGCAGCAAGGTTTTCGGCAGGCGCTCGTGCCGCAAGCAGAAAGAGCATCGCGAAGGCCAGTTGGCAGACGACCATACTGAAGGCGAGGGCGGTGGCAATCGGCGGAGTTGCTTGGCCGTTTGCTAGGTCGGGACGAAGCACCGCCAGCGTCACCACCCAGATCAGCGACAACAGCGCCGCCAATCGCAACAAGGTCTTCACTTCGGTCCCTTATCCCAGTGCTTAAGGTTGCCAGCGTACGACGCGTTGGCGGCTGCGGCCTTTTTCGTCGCGGACCTCCTCGAGCACATTCTTGCCGTGGCATTTCGGACACGGGAAGAAGCGGACCGTTCCGTCGCTGCGGGCGGTCCAGCTGAGGTCGGTGGTCAGAGTATTGGTGCGGTCGACCTCGTAGGCGAGCAAACCGCCGCAGTCGGGCGCGAGACAGCGCAGCGCGCTGATCGCCGGAGCTTTCGGGGTGACCTGCATGGCGGCGTGGATACCAAGCCGCTCCGTCGCAGCGCAAGCCGCGCCGGCATCATTTCGTTGCCGACAGCCGGCGATTGCTGCGCGCTAATCGGCTGTAATTCCAACCGATTACCTGACGCCGCGGTGGCGATGTTCCCTTGACAACATTTCCTTGCTCCCCCAAGATGGCCGTCATTCACACCGTCCACGTTCGGACGTCGCGAGCGCATCCCACCGAGGTTCCCATGCAAGCATCACGATTGTTGGCCGCTCTGCTGACGGCACTGGTCGTCATTCCCTTTGCCCTCGCACAGTCGCCGTTGTTCGTCGCCGTGACCCCCGATGCGGAAGCCGGCGAGGGGCCGATCGCGGCGGCGATCGGCGATTTCAATCGCGACGGCATTGCCGATGTCGCGATCGCCGATACCGATGACGAGACTCTGATCATCTTGATCGGCAACGGCGACGGCACTTTCGAGACTGCGGTGACCTACCCGACCG
>DASPMH010000699.1:0-5304 GCA_035627175.1 Terriglobales bacterium
ATCTTCAACAGCCAGAGATTGATCGCCATCACCGCACCACCAGCCGCCAAGCTCGGCGGATGGGGCCAGCCGCTGAGCAAACCGACGGCCGCTCCGGCCGCCAACAGGCCGAGGTGAATGGTAGTGATGCGAGCGAGCTCAAGTTTCATCGGATTGCGGCGGCGAAAACTTCTTCAAGGACCAGATCAGGCGGTAGAGCGCGCCTCCCATGCCCGCCAGCGTCACTACCAGGATGAACAGCGGCGAGGTGCCCAGGTACTCGTCGAGGTAATAGCCGCCGATGACGCCGGCGACGACGGTGCCGGCGAACTCGAAGCCGAAGGCCATATACCGTCCGGCGCGGATCAGTCGTTGATCGGGACGCGTTGGCAACCTCCTAGGTTCGCGGCAACCGCTCCATGACGCGATGGGCGGCGGCAATCAGCTCTGTAACTTCGGCATCGCCGTGGGCGAGAGACACGAAAGCTGCTTCGAATTGCGACGGCGGCAGATAGACGCCCTGCTCGATCATGGCGCGAAACCACTGCGCGTAGAGAGCGGTGTCGCAGCGGCGTGCCGCTTCGGGATCGCCCACGGCGGCGGTGCCGAAGAACAGAGTCCACATCGAGCCTACTCGGTTGATGCTGGCGGTCAGGCCGCTTGCCTGGATCGCCGACGCCAAGCCGCCCTCGATCTGCGCCCCCATCTGCTCGAGGCGCTGGTACGTTCCCGGCGCGCGCAGCAGATCGAGCGTCGCGATTCCGGCGGCGACCGCCAGCGGATTCCCCGAAAGCGTGCCCGCCTGGTACACCGGCCCGAGCGGCGCGAGCTGTTCCATCACGTCGCGGCGCCCGCCGAAGGCGGCGAGTGGCAACCCACCGCCGACGATCTTGCCGAGACAGGTAAGATCGGGGCGAACGCCGACCTGATCCTGATAGCCGCCGTACCCGAGCCGAAAGCCGGTGATCACCTCGTCGAAGATCAACAACGCGCCGTGCTGCTCGGTCAGCTGGCGCAGGCCGCTGAGAAACTCTTTGGCCGGCGGGATCACGCCCATGTTACCGACCACCGGCTCGACGATCACCGCGGCAATTTCTCGGCCGACAGCATCGAAGTACGCGCCGACGGCGGCAAGGTCGTTGTACGGCGCGATCAAGGTGGCGCTGGCGATCGCCTCCGGCACCCCGGCGCTGTCGGGTACGCCGAAGGTCGCCGCACCGGAGCCGGCGCGGACCAGCAGCGAGTCGGCGTGGCCGTGGTAGCAGCCATCGAATTTGAGGATGCGGGTGCGTCCGGTCGCGCCGCGAGCCAAGCGGATCGCGCTCATCGTCGCTTCGGTACCCGAGCTGACCAAGCGCACCATGTCGAGAGAGGGGATCGCTTCCGCCAACCGCTCCGCCAGCTCGATTTCGCCCTCGGTCGGCGCCCCGAAGCTGGTACCATCGCGCATCGCCGCGGCGATCGCGGCGAGCACCTCCGGATGGGCGTGGCCGGCGATCATCGGCCCCCAGCTGCCGACGAAGTCGAGGTACGAGTGGCCGTCGGCATCCCATACCGCGCAACCCTTGGCGCGCTGAATGAAGAGCGGGCTGCCGCCAACCGCCCGCCAAGCGCGGACAGGGCTATTGACGCCCCCCGGAATCACCGACTGGGCGCGGGCGAAAAGACGCTCGGACAGCGTCGGCATCAGGTCTCTCTCGTCTGGGGTAATATGAGCCGCGCTGGCGGTACCACCACGCTCGAATCCAGTCAAGCTAATGGAATGTAGCTGCGCTCGGTCGGAGCGCGGCGGCTCGGCTCACCCTGCGGTTCCCTTCCCCGTGGGCAATTGCGCGAACGGGAAGGGGACGGCGCCGCCAAGAGGCCGCGGGGTAGACGAATGGTTGTCATCGCTGCTAGTGCAGGGCCGCTGTTGGCCGGTGCAATTGCCACCGCGCAGCGTCCCGGGGAAACGATTCGACAAGGGCGTGGATAAGCTGTGGACAACCGTCCGGTGCAGTGGCCTAAACGATCGGAAATGATGGTGATCTCAGCCATTCCCCACGTTGTGGAGTGAATTGCGGCTCAGCATGGAAAGGGCGTGGCATCAGGCCGTCGAGCTGCTGCGAACACAGGTCGAAGCCGACGAATACGAACGTTATGTCCGCACCTTACGGCCCCTAGCGATCCGCCAGCGCAGCTTTCTGATGGAGGCGGCTAGCCGTAAGGCCCTCGACATCGTCAACCAGCGCCATCTGCGGCTGATCGAGGACACCCTATCCCGCATCGTCGGCATGCCGGTGCGAGTCGTTCTGCAGCCACCCGCAGGAGTGCAGCAAGAGCTCTTTCCGCTGCCGGCGGAGCAGCCCAAAGCCGAGGTGCCGGAGGGGCGGCGCGAATCCGGTCTCAACCCGCGCCTGACCTTCGAATCGTTCGTCGTCGGCGGCAGCAATCAATTCGCCCATGCCGCCTGCAAGGCGGTGGCGAACCTGCCCGGCGACCACTACAACCCGCTGTACATCTACGGCGCCAAAGGCAGCGGCAAGTCCCATCTGGTCAACGCCGTCGGCAACCAGATCCTCGCCAGCCGACCGGACTGCCGCATCCTCTATTTGACCGCGGAATCGTTCATGAATGAGCTGATCGCCGCGATCCGTCGCGAGCGTGGTGACCAGTTCAAGAACCGTTTTCGCCGGGTCGAGGTGCTGATCCTCGACGATGTCCAACTGCTCGCCGGCCGGGAGCGGACCCAAGAGGAGTTCTTTCACACCTTCAATACGCTCTACGAGGCGCGCCGGCAGATCGTGCTGGCAGCCGATCGGTTCCCGAAAGATATCGCCAATCTCGAGGAACGACTGCGCAACCGCTTCGAGTGGGGTCTGATCGCCGATCTGCAGACACCGGAGGTCGAAACCCGCGTCGCCATTCTGCAGCGCAAGGCCGAGGAGGAGCACCTCGCCCTGCCGGCTGATGTCGCGCTGCTGGTCGCGACTGAGATCGACAGCAATGTCCGCGACTTGGAGACGGCGCTGACCCGCCTGGGCGCGGTATCTTCGCTCGAACGGGTCGACATCTCGGTCGACCTTGCCCGCCAGGTGCTCAAAGATATCGGCCGCCAGCGCGACAGCCAGCTGACCATTGAGGCGATCCAAAAGGCGGTCTGCGAATTCTTCCGCATCCGCGCTGCCGACCTCCGCTCCAAGAAGCGCACCCGAACCATCGCGCTGCCGCGGCAGGTGGCGATGTACCTCTGCCGGCGGCACACCAACGCCTCCTTTCCGACGATCGGCGATCGCTTCGGCGGCCGCGACCATTCCACGGTGATCCACGCCGCCAATGTGATCACCGAGCGGATGAAGGAAGATCCCAGCCTCAAAGCGACGGTCGAACGTATCGAACAGCTGTTGGCAATTCGTGGATAACCTATGGAATCGCACTGGAGGATTGTGGAAGAACAGCAGCGCGCGAGCCTACCCTCACACCAGCCAGGAGGAGACTGTGGAAGATTTCTTTAGTCGGAAGAGCCAGAACGGCACGGCCGGCGGGGCTTTCCACATATCCACAGGCCCTACTACGACCACTGTTATTCTAAATAAATAAAGAGATAAGAGAGCGAGCAGGGGACACGATGGAATTCACGATCACGCGCGACGAGATGTTGCAGGGGCTGTATCTGACCCAAGGGGTGGTCGAACGGCGCACGACGATACCGATCCTCGCCAACGTGCTGTTCGAGTCTGACGGCGATGGCGTGGTGATCTCCGCAACCGATCAGGAGATCGGTGTGCGGCGCCGCTGTGAGGCCAAGGTCAAGAAGAAGGGCGCGTTGACCACCGGGGCGCGCAAGCTCTACGAGATCGTCCGCGAATGTCCCGAGGGGCCGATCACCATCAAGCTGCTCGACAACAGCTGGATCTCGCTCGCGGCCGAGCGCTCGCGGTTCAAGATGGTCGGCCTCGACCCGAAGGAATTCCCGGCGATGCCCGCCGCTCCCGCTACCGGCGCTGGCTCGGTAAGCCTGCCGACCGGCTTGCTGCGCGAGATGATCGAGCGAACGATCTTCGCGGTGTCGTTGGACGAGACCCGCATGAATCTCAGTGGCGTGTTCTTCGAGCGGCCGGAGAAGGACAAGGTCCGCATCGTCGCCACCGATGGGCACCGCTTGAGCATGATCACGCGCAAGGTCGAAGGGGCGAGCCAGGCGGAGGGCGTGATCATCCCGCGCAAGGGTGTCGCTGAAATCGCCAAGATCATCGAGAGCGGCGAGGATACGATCACGCTGACCATGCAAGAAGGGGTCGCACACGCCGCCAGAGGTGGCGTCGAGCTCTCGATGCGCTTGGTCGAGGGCGAGTTCCCGGACTACCGCCAGGTCGTGCCACAGAAGAGCGAGCTCAAGTTCAGCGTCGGCGGAGCGGAGCTGCTCGCCGCCCTGCGGCGTGTCTCGGTGGTCTCCAGCGAGCGCACCAAGGGCGTCAAGATCAGCCTCGAGCCGGGCAAGCTCGAGGTCTCCTCGATCAATCCCGACCTCGGTGAGGCGATGGAGGAGCTGACGGTCGACTACGCCGGCAGCCCGTTCGCGATCGGCTTCAACGCCAAGTACGTGATGGACGCCCTCGCCGTGCTGCCGCTCGAGACACCGGTGCAGCTCAGCTTCAACGACGAGGTCAGCCCGGGCATCCTGCGCAGCGACAGCGACGCGGACTATCTCTACGTCGTAATGCCAATGCGCCTCTGAGAATCTGCGCCCCCTTTCCCAACTTTCCCAAAGGGGGCAGCGCGAAGCGCGGGGGATTGCTGCGAGCCCGCAGGGAGCCGGCACCCGGCAAGCCAAGCCGCCGTCTTCCAACTCCGCCAAGGCTACGGTGGACAAGCCCGACGGCAGCTACACGGTTTTTGACGTAAATGGCTGTTAAATTGAGGGAAGCTTCGGGTTTCTCAGCTTTACCAGAGGGCCTGATTCTGGTACGGTCCGGCGCGTTCCTCTCAACATCTGATACGTTCCCATTCACGGTTCGACTGGAGCTCAATGACAGGCGCGAGCAGCGACTACGGTGCAGATCAAATCAAGGTTCTCGAAGGCCTCGATGCGGTCCGCAAACGCCCCGGTATGTACATCGGCGACACCGGCGAGCGTGGCCTTCATCATCTCGTCTTCGAGGTCGTCGATAACTCGATCGACGAGGCCCTGGGCGGGCACTGCAAGAACATCCAGGTGGCGATCCATATCGATGGGTCGGTTTCGGTCGAAGACGATGGCCGCGGCATCCCCACCGACATGCACAGCGAAGGCATCTCGGCGGCCGAGGTGGTACTGACCAAGCTGCACGCGGGCGGCAAGTTCGA
>DASPMH010000700.1:0-3428 GCA_035627175.1 Terriglobales bacterium
GTTTTCACATCTCCCAAATGGTTACCACCCTCGCGACGGAAATCGTGAAGACTCGTTACCGATATGCAAACAGGCGCAGGTTCAGCAGAGCGTTACCGAGCTTTGTCCGGGCGATCCTCCGCCCGAATGGCAGGGCCTCCAAAAGCGCCTCCACGCCGAGGAAAAGCGCGAGGGGGACCCTGATATACCGGCCGCGGGCGCCGACATAGGTCTTCATCCGCCGGAATCCCTGTTGCCGGCAGAGCTCGACCAGATCGCGCATCCGGTATTCCTTCAGATGGAAACCGGTCGCCTCGCTGTCGAAATAAGAGGAGATGTCGTGAGGACCACTCAGGCGGTTACAGGCGATACAGATGAAGGTGCCGCCGGGCTTCAGTATCCGATAGACGTGAGCCAGATGTTCGGGCAGATCGTCCGGATGGATATGCTCGATCAACTCCTGGCTGAACACGACGTCGGCCGTTTGATCCGGCAGCGGGATCTCGCAGCCATCCGAAAGAACCAACTGGAAATTCGAAGGCTTCTCGTCGGCCTTGATGAGGTCGCCCGATACGTCCACGCCATAGACCCTGGCCACTTCAGGGCTGACATGGAACGAAAAAGCACAATCTCCCGGGCCCAACTCCACGAAGGTTGCGTTCTTGTGCAGGTAAGACCGAACCAGCGACATCTGCCAGCCAATGGCCTTCCGTCGCTGGTCCGGATGGATCTTGTGGACAATACGCGGGTGATGCGGCACGCGCCGGAACAGTTCCTCGTACATTGCGGAGTAAAGCGCGGGGCGCTCTTGCCGAGTGCTGTTGCGAAGTCGAGACGCTAGCTCTTTCTCGACCAGGTAGTGCTCACGAATTTGCGCAGGCGTAGGTTCAGTCTGGCTCACGTTCTCCCGGGTCCCTCTTGGTATTGGTGCCCTTACATCTGGCTATCAGTTACATGCAGGTGGAGGGCCACCCTCCCCTGTCTGATAGGCGCCCATATCCCACCCCGTGCCCGGCCGCGGATTCCCGTTACGATCGTAGCGAATGTCGACATTGTAGCGCGCCAGGAACATACCATATGCGTCAACTTGCGAGTCGGCCGCTCCGAGAGCACTCGAACCAGTTCCCAACCGGAAATCTGCTTCAGCAGGATTCACAAAGACGGGATCGCCCTCGACACAACCAACGCATTTCGAGAAGGCACCCGTATACGCTGCGAGACTCGTATACCGCGTAGAGCCAATCTGCACGCGGGTCTCCGCGCCACCGCTCTTCATCAGGTTGTTGGAGATCGTGGATGCTGAGTGTGACGCAGTGTTCGCAAAGCCGTAGTGCGTCGAGTCGTACTTCAAACCGTACACGACGTTGTTCTGAATCATGCAGGCCTGATCGGCGTCGGCGCAGTGAATGCCACGATCCGAGCGGTAAATGGTGTTGTTGGCAATCCACGCGGTCTTGCCGTCTGCCAGCCCGCGGACGTGGATACTGGCGCCATCCGTGCCGATTGAAGTGGGTGTGAATGAAGCGTCGGCAACTGGGTCGTGTACGATGTCGTGAATCACGTTGCCAAGGATGAAGAGATCCTCCGTCATTCCGGTTCCGATCACACCGATTCGCGAATCTCTGATCGTGTTGTTGATCACCCAGACACGCTGCGCACCATCGTGTACGACAACGGCTTCGCCGTGTGCGCTGCCGCTCTCCTTATAGCCGTACATCGTGTTCTGCGAAATCACGACATCGCGAGCCTGCTTTACGTCTACGCAGTTCTCGCGGTCTTCGTGGCATACGTTCTTACCGATGTAGATATGATTCGGCCACGGTTCAACCGCAGTAACGCTGCCGACCTGAATGGCATCACCGCCATTCCGGTAGACGTTGTTCTCCAAATACCAGACCCTGCTTGCCAGGGAGTCTCCCCCAACCTTAAAAGCATGAATATCGCCGTCGCCGGTTAGTGATCCATTGTCATGAATTTCGTTCTGGTAAATAACTACGTCGCTCGATCCATTGCCCGGAGTATTGAGTCCAATGACGTTGGTGCTTCCGCTCCCGCCCCAGCCGGTCAATTCGTTCTTGCGCAGCACCGCATGATGAACGTCGCCGCCACCCGGAGGTGCGAACCGAATCCGGGTGTTGACGAACTTCAGGCCCTCAACAATAAAGTACTGGCCAGCGAAGTTGACCTGCGACTGCGCTCCAGTAAGAACCGGGTTATTCACACCCTTGATGATCGCGGGAGCTTCCTGAGTGCCATCGAGTGTGATCGTCGTGGAGCTCGGGAGAGTGATCGCACCCTGAACCTCACAGACGTCGCCCGCAGCTAGCGTGGTCGGAATGGTCAGGCGGGGCTGGGTGGCGGTCCCCTTTGGGTTGTTGCTGTCCGTAGCGCCAACAAACGCGGGGTTCACGAAGCAATTTGCAGCACCAGCGGTCTCGGCGATCCCAAAGGAAGGCGCGGGGATTCCCACCCAGCCAGAGACCGGCTGGGGAGGAGGCGGCGCAGTGCACTGAGTCGGGGGTGGCGGATTAGTCGTTCCTCCCCCGCCGGTGTTCGGAGGAGGCGTCGTTCCCCCGCCACCCGTGGGCGGGGGCGGCTGCACCGACTGCGAACCCGCTCCACCGCCGCAGGAGGCGACGATCAGGAGCGACATCAACACCAGTAACACCATTCCGCAACGCTTCGAATCGAACACTTTCCTCACCCTTACCCTTGCACTTCGAGATGACGCGCAGTCGATGCGCACACACATTATTCGTTGCAGCAACGCAGCGCGTCACGTCTCAGGCGTACACAGTAGCGAGACTGTACGATCGTAATGATCTTTGTCGATTTATGGGCCGGAGTTGCTAACACTAGACTCGGCGAAGCGGCGGGCGCGATTGCAAAGCGAAGACCTCATCCCAGCGTCTCGCTGCATTCAATGTTGTGATTGTAGCAGAACTCTCAAAGGCACAGCGTGAGCAGAAATCCAGATGAACCTTATCTGCAAGTAGCCGATGATATGCATCCGCAAAGGCCTCAGGGGTTCGGCTGCCAACGAGATAGCCATTGCGGCCGTTCTTGACTAAGTCTTTGAGATCGCCCACGTCTGAAACAACGGCTGGAAGCCCACACATAAAGGCTTCCATCAAAGCCAGCGAGAGGCCTTCGGAATCAGAGGTCAAGACGAATACACGTGAGCGATGAAGCCAAGACAGAACGTCTGGCTGGAACCCGGCAAAGACCACGCAATCCGCCAGCCCGAGCTCGGCGGCCCGCTCCACCATGGTATCGTGATCAGGACCGCCTCCAACCACGACGGCGCGAACGTCGGGGAGTGTGCGGCGCAGCACGGCTACCGACTCCAAGAAGATATCGACGCGCTTCACCGGCGAAATGCGTCCCACAAGGATGAGATCGAACTCTGGGAGCATGTCTGCGGGCCGGGCCGGAACAGGATCGATGCC
>DASPMH010000701.1:0-2884 GCA_035627175.1 Terriglobales bacterium
TCGGCACCACCGGTTTCGGCGGTGGGCGCCAACCTTTGAGCTCCTTCTCGGCCGACTCGAGACCCTCGTTGAGGATGGCAATCACCACCTCGGTCTTGGTCGCGCCTAAATTGGTGGCGACGCGGTCGATGCGTTCGAGCACGTGAGAGGGAACCTTGACGTTCATCAGCTTGGTCTGCTCGCGTCCGCGCTTGCCACGATCGAGCAGATCGCCGAGCTTCAGTTGCGGGTCACGCATGCTACTTCCTCCGCTGATTCCTGTGATAAATCGATCGTTGCGACAAGTAGTATGTAAAGCTTGTTACGTCAACCAATTTACGCGACCGATGAATCATTCGCCGAGCGCATTCGCGGAAGCGACTGGCGCAGCTGCGGGAAGGTCAGCACGAACCAGATGATCGCCGGCGCGCCGACGAAACCGATGACGCCGAGAAAGGTGCCGGCGATGTCGGTGAAGTCGTTCTGGTAGTAGACCAGCAGCGGGAACAGCACCAGGATGATCACGTCGATGACGAAGCAGAGGGCGATGCCGACCGCGATGCGCCACAGCCGCGCTGCGAGAGCGATCGCGGGGGTTGCGCTGAGTAAGGCGATCAGCGGCACGATGCCGACGGCGAGCGCTTCGAACTGGATCTGCAGATCGACGCTGGCTCGGCCGTGGACCCATTTCGGTCGCGCGCCCTCCGCCGCCGGCTCGAGAATCCAACCATGGGTGATCGGGCCGATGATCGCGGCTACTTGCAACATCGCATCGGTGTACCAGCGCCCGGCGTCGATGCGGCTCCAGACCACCAAAAGCACTGCGAAGCAGAGGAGGAAGGCGAGCAGGAAGCGCCCTTTTCTCATCCGAAGCGCTCGGCCCAGCTGATCGCTCCGACCAGCACGATCACCATGAACACGCCCTGCCAGACGTATTCGTGGAAGTAGAAGAAGGCCCCGGGATAGACTTCGACGATCCGCGCCAGCGTCGCCAGGCGCAGCACATTGATGCCGAACAGCGCCGGCAGTCCCATGCCGATGCCGAGCAGGCGCGAGCGGATCGAGGTCGGGTAGGCCAACACGAAGCTGGCGAACAACATGAAGACGAAGATCCCGGTACACTCATGATTGATGTTGAGGGTCAGGGTTCGCACCACGATGTTGTCGCGGTCGACGTAGACGTCGCCCCCGCTCCAGCGCGCCAACTCGCCGCTGACCGAGGCGATCAGGCGCTGCAGCGGGCCGAGCTGCAGATGCAGGCTGAAGGCCCAGAAGAGGACGCTGCAGAGCACCAGCATCAACAAAAAGCGCACCCCGAAGCGCGCCTCGGGGGGTAGGCGAGACAATGGCGACACGGCGAGGACCTCAGTGGTCCTCTTCGGCGTAGAGCTCAGCGGCGAACTGCCGCAACAGGATGTCGCCGACCTTGTTGTCATGCGACGAGCCGAAATGCTTGCGCCATTGGCGCAGCGGAACCATCGCCTTGGCCATCGAGCGATGGCCACCGGCACGGCCGCAGTGCTCGAACAGCTTGCGGACCACGTCTCCCGCACTGCGCACGTAGCCCGGATTGCGCACCGACATGTCGATGGTGTTCTCGTACTTGCCCGAGACCACCACCCACTCGGTGTTCTCGAACTGCATGCAGAAATCGGCCAATTGCGGGATCAACTCTTCGCGCTCCACCTTGCCGATATGCAGAACCAGCAATTCGCGCTCTTTGCGAATGCGCGGCAGCACTCGCGCCAGCAAACGAGCGAACGACAGCGGCAGCTCCGGCCGCTCGATGCGTCGCATCACGTTGTAATTGGTCAGCGGGTAGAGCGACATGAAGGCCCGCAGGTCCGCCGGGCCGGTCTCTCGGTTGAGCATCAGGGTGTCGCTCTTGATGCCGTACAGCAGCGCCGTCGCCAGCCGCTGACTGACGTCCGCCTTCGCCGCTTCGAGATACTCGGTGAGAATGGACGCGGTGGCGCCGTAGTGCGGCCGCAGGTCGCAGAAGGGCAGATCGTAGTTCCTGACCCGCGGATGGTGATCGATGACGATTTCGGCGTGGGGTAGGCGCTCGTCGTCGAAATAGGCGGGCTGGACATCGAGCAGGGCGATACACGGAAAGCTGCGCAACAATTCGGTGCTCGCTGGCTCGACGGTGACATCGAGCAAGCGCAACATCGCCAAATTCTCGGCGCGGGTGGTGCGGCCGAAGGCGAACAGCGGGGTGGTGGCGCGATTGCGGCCGAGGACGGTGCGCAAGGCAATGGCACTGGCGATGCCGTCCGGGTCCGGATCGTCCTGCAGCACCAGCGCTACCCGATCGGCCTCGTCGGCCAAGCGCCGCAGCTCGGTGACCCGGGCGCGATTGGCGGCAACGTCGACGGCGAAGGCGCCGGGGTCGAACAGTTGCATCGGTGCGGCAGGCTCGAAGCTCAGCGAGACGAAAGCGGCGAGCCGGCGGGCCGGCTACTCCGGCTTCGACCGGCTGGCGACGGCGTCGGCTTCACTGAGCTTGCGGCCGATCTCGCGCGCGTGGAGCTGCGATTCGATACGGGTGAACAGCTCTCGTTTGTTGATCGGCTTGGTGAGGAACTCGCTGACGCCGAGCATCATGCCCTGCGCCCGCGTCTCCATGTCGTCGCGCGCGGTCAGCAGCATCACCGGGATCTGCATCAGCTCTTCGTCCTGCCGCAACTTCTCGCAGACCTGCAAACCGTCCATGTCGGGCATCATCACGTCGAGCAGAATCACGTCGACCGGCTGCTGCCGCACCGCGTGTAGCGCCTCCGGGCCACTGTGCACGCCGACGCATTCGTACCCCTCGCGCTGCAACATGCGCGTCAGAATTTCCACCGCGTGCGGATCGTCATCGACGATGAGGATCCGCCCTCGCTTCTCTTCCATTCCCAAC
>DASPMH010000702.1:0-4178 GCA_035627175.1 Terriglobales bacterium
GGTCAGCGCATTCCGGGCCGCCGCTGCCGCCGCACGCGCCTGCGCCACCGACGCTTCCGGTGCGTAGCCGACGACCTCCTCGGTGGCCGGATTGATCACCGGATAGGTGCCGCCGGCGGCGGTGCACCACTCACCGCCGATCAGCACCTTATCGTAGACCGGAGCGGTCATGAGTGATGCTGCGATGGCCTCAGGCGGCGTTCTTCTTGGCGAGCTGCTGTTCGCGGCGCCGAGTCGTGCTGTGTTCGGGATCCTTGTCGAACAAGGGCAGCACCTTGCGTCCGAAAGTATCGATCGACTCGAGCACCAGCCGCTGGTCCATCACCAGCGTCAGCGGCGCATAGATCAGCTGATCGACGCCGATGCTCTCGTACATGCGAATTACGTCGAGAATTTCCTCCGGAGCCCCGATCTGCCGTCCGCCGGTGGCGAGCCCCTTCTTCAGACCCTCCGCTGTCGGCGCCGGCAGGTCGGGCAGCGGACCTTCTTTGGGCAGGCCGGCCGGGCGTGGAATCGAGTCAAGCCACTTGAAGAAGACGCCGGTGAACTTCTCGGTCTTGGCCTTGCTGTAGAGGTCACGGGCTTTGTCGCCGTCGTCGAGGCAGAACATGTTGGTGGTGACCGCGATGTTGTCGTTGATGTAATCGCCGACGGGGTTTTGGCAGCGCTGGATCGCGTCCTTGTAGTTGCGGACGTGCTGTTCGATCTCGCTCGGTGTGCCGAAGGTGAAGCAGAGCGCGCCGAGACCGAGCTCGCCGGCTTCGATGAAGGTCTGCGGGCTCGAGCAGGCGACCCAGATCGGTGGATGCGGCTTGGTGTAGGGCTTGGGAAGGACGTCGCGTTTCGGTGTGCGGAAGTACTTGCCTTCGAACTCGTAGGGCTCGTCTCGCCACATCCGCGGGATCTGCTCGAGCGATTCGCGCCAGCGCGGCTTGGTCTCGGCCAGCGAGGGCAGGTTGAAGCCGGCCCATTCGGCGCTCGAGGAGCCGCGGCCGGTGCCGAACTGGACGCGCCCTTCGGAGAGATGATCCATGGTAGCGATGCGCTCGGCGACGCGCACCGGATGGTTTACCGCTGCGGTCAGGTTGACGATGGCGTGGCCGACGTGGATGCGTTTGGTTCGCGCGGCAACCCAGCTGAGAAAGATTTCCGGCGCGGGCTGATGCGAGTAGGTCTTGAGGAAGTGGTGCTCGGGTGCCCAGTTGTACTTGAAGCCGGCAGCGTCGACAGCGATCGAGACCTCGAGTTCGCGCTGAAAGCGCTCGTGCTCGGTTTCTCCGTCGGGCACGTGCATCTGCGAGAAAATGCCGAATTCCATGGCGGGCTCCTTCCGAGTTGAACGGCGATTTCGATCGACGGCGGCGTTGCTTCGAATCTGCGAATTACCATTCGGCTTTCCGAGTTGTCAACCATGGTTGCCAATGGTAGAGGCCCGGGTCGTGGCATTGAAGAGCAAGAGGAGCGAGGCGCCGACGCCTCGCGATCGGGCGCGCGCGGCGCGCACCGACGTCTACCGCGAGCACATCCTCGAGGCGGCGGAGCAGGTCTTTGCCGAAAGCGGATTCGAGGCGGCCAAGCTGCAGGACATCTCCAAGCGCGCCAGTCTCTCGATGGGCACGATCTACGCGATCTTCCCCGGCAAGACGGAGCTGCTGGCGGCCATTCTCGATCGTCGCGGGCGGGAGATGCTCGAGCTCGCCCGCGCCGTAGTCGCGCGCGGCGGCAAGCCGCTGGCAACCCTCGACGAGCTGATCGCCGCCTATATCAGCTACTTCGTCGATCACCCGACCTTCCTGCAGATGCACCTGCGTCAAGGCACATCCTGGGTGCTGACCCCGACCGACGGCGGCAACGACCGCGCTCAGATCTGGAGCGAAATCCACGCCCTCCAGGCCGAGCTCTTCCGCCGCGGCGTCAAAGACGGCAGCTTCGTCAAAGAAGACCCGGAGCTGCTCGCCAAAGCCTTCTCGGCGCTGGACCAGGTCGTCCTCGCGGATTGGGTCGCGACGGGAATGAAGGCAACGCAAGCGCAGCTGATCCAACGCCTACAAAACTTCGCCGCCCGCGCCTTCCGCCCCTAGCCACAACGCTAAAGTGTTCAAGAGCACCAATCTGCGGTAGGTCGGAGCATGCTTGAAGCATTCCGTGTCTGCGAAACGCTCGATTGGCTGCCGGGTCCCGACGGAAACCGAAATCTCAGAATCGAGCTGTTTCAATCGACAAGCGATGCCACCCGTTTTCGATTGCGAGTTTGGCGGCACGAGCATTTCCGCGTGCAGCCGACATTTCCACAGGACGCTAACGGCCAGCCTCAACATCAGTCCGCCGATGAGAGTATCTTAGTCGATTGTTCGTACTTATTGCCGCCCGACCTCACCGAGCCTTTGTCAGCTGCCTCAGTGTCTACCGCACGCGAGATTGTCATCGCGCGCTTGTCAAAAGCTCTCGACATAGGGGCCGGCAGCTAGCGGGTGATGGCGCGTACCGCTTGGAGCGTTCATCTGAGTGTCGTTCTCACCTGCTGCCTCGCTTCGGGGTGCGAAGTGATCAGCGATGTTACCGTCCGCCGCGACTTCGAACGCCTGCGGATGGAGCAGTTGCCGGACGATGTGGTGGTCACAATCCTTTCGATCAGCGCCGGCGAGGGTGATTCGACCAATGTTTATGAACATGTCCGATTTACGCTGGCCGTCAACGAGGACGCGACGGTGTCCAGCGGCTGGCTCGCCGGGGCGCGCCTCGGTGTCAGCTCGCCTGTCGTTGCAGAGGTGATTCTTCTCTACCAGAGAGCTGATACTGAATGGCGACTAATCAAGACGGCGAACTTCCGTGTGATAGCGGAAGGCGATCTATTCTCACCGTCGCCACGCTCTCTGCGACAGTTCGTTCCATTGCTGACCATGGTGGCGATTCCCTTAGCAGTGGCCGCGGCTGGCGCATCGTCCGCAGGCCTGATCATCGTCGGTAGCACCGCATTTGCTACCTACGCTCTGATCGTTACATTCGGCGGGGATCGATCTGTAGGATGGTTCGATGGCGCTTGGGCAGCGGCGTTACTTCTGCAATTGGCCGCAATTCGCGGGTGTCGCACCGTACATCATCCGAAAGTCGGCGCCGCCGTCGGAGTTCTCGCGTTTGTGCTTGGGCTGGTCATGGCAATCAACATCCTGATCGATTTAGAGCTTCTAAGGCTGTAACCATGGGGACGCCGCGGTCATGGGCAAGCCGCCGCACCGAGCGGCCGCGGCCGCAACTTGCCCGACCGCGCACACAGGCGGACCGCGGCCTTGGTGCTGCTTCAGTCCTGCGGCGAGCGGCTGCCGCGGGCGACGGCGCGGTTGCCGTAGCGGGCTTGAATCTGATCGAGGGCTCGGTTGAGGGCACTCTGCTTGCGGCGGCTGCCATCGTCGAACAGGCCGAGTTGGCTGGCATTCGCGGCCGCTTGCATCTCAGTCGCCGCGACGCCGATCAGCCGTACCGCTCGTCCTTGGTGCGCTTTATCCCAGAGAGCCAAAGCCGCTTCGGCGATGGTGGTGCCGTCATCGGTTGCCATCTCCAGGGTCTGGCGGCGGGTCAGAATCGGATACTTGCCCGGGCCGACGCGGTTGGTCAGCTTCAGCTTGAGCACCACCGTACGGGCAACCCGCTGATCACCGCGCAGGCGGCGCGCGATCGCTTCGGCGTGCTCGCGGATCACGCTGCGGAGGCGCGGTCCGTCGCGTAGGTCCTGCTCGAACGTGTTCTCCTCGCCGTAGGATTTGCGCTGCCGGTCGGGCGAGACATCGCGTGGATCTTCACCGCGGGCGAGCGCTTGCAGGAAAGCGCCGAGACTGCCGATCGCCGATTCCAGCCGGGCTGGGGAGGCGAGCTCGACGTCGCCGATGGTGCGAATGCCGATGCTTTCGAGCCGAGCCAGCGTGACCGGTCCGACACCCCACAATCGGCTGACCGGCAATGGTCTGAGAAAATCGACCGCCTCGTCCGCCGGCACCTCGACTAGACCGTCGGGCTTGCGCAGATCGCTGGCGATCTTGGCGATCATCTTGGTCGGACCGACGCCGACGGAAATGGTCAAGCCCGTCTCCGCCCGCACCTGACGTTTGAGCTCCTGTGCCAAGGCGCAAGCGCCACCGAAGAGCTTCAAGGATCCACTGATATCGAGAAAGGCCTCATCGAGC
>DASPMH010000703.1:0-2705 GCA_035627175.1 Terriglobales bacterium
CGATCGCGGACGGTAGCAGGCTCATGTCGGTCCGCAGCCGCTCGAGCTGGTCCGGCTCGCGCAGCAACGCCAACAGCCCGTTGCCGATCAGGTTGGTGGTCGTCTCGTGGCCGGCGAGGAGCAGTAGATTGCAGGTGGCGAGCAGCTCGTCGTCGCTGAGCGCGTCGCTCTCCTCCTGAGCATGCACCAAAGCACTGATCAGATCGTCGCGCGGCTCCTGCCGCCGCGCCGCGATGATGCCGCGCAGGTAGTCGAGCAGCTGCAGGAACGCCGGCGTCGCCGCCGATGCTCCGTCCGTAGTCGTATTGCCGATGCCGGCGACGATCTCGGTGGCCCACGTCTTGAACTTCTTGTGGTCCTCGACTGGTACGCCGAGCAGCTCGGCGATGACGATCGCCGGCAGCGGCGCCGCCAACGCCTCGATCACATCGAACGAGGCGCCAGGTGCGAGCGGTGCCAGTAGCTCAGTCATGATCGCTTCGATTTGACCGCGCAGCGCGGCGACGCGGCGCGGGGTGAAGGCCTTGTTCGCCAGCTTGCGCACCCGGGTGTGATCGGGCGGATCCATGATCAACATCGAGCGGAAGCCGCGCGCGCTCTGCTGAATCGGGAGCGGCAGGCGCTCGAGGTTGTCGCGGATGATCGGGGCGCGCATCCGTTCGACCGAGAAACGCGGATCGCGCAGCGCCAGCTCGACGTCGGCATAGCGGGTCAAAAACCACACCCCCGGGCCGGAATAATTCGCCACCGGCAGGCGCATCACCGGACGTACCGTGCGCAGCAGCGCGTAGATCGCAAAAGGATTCTCCAGTGCGCCGCGACTGCGCAGCGGGCGAAAGAGATCGAAGTCGAGTTCGTTGCTGGTCGCGTTGCTCATCCAATCTCCCGCGCCTGCGGCGCTGCGCCGTTCTTCGCTCCGGCAGCAAGATGCTTGATCAATTCTCCTTGGAGCAGCCGTCGCCCCGGCGCCAGTCGATGCGACAAGCCGTTGAGCAGCAGCATGGTGCGCAGCACCAGACCGAAGTCGTCCGGGATGCGGCGGATGCGCACCGCGCCGAGAATCGAGGCCAGGTCGACCTCGCGGTCGCCATCACCCAGGATGCTGAGCATCAAGGCGCGCAGGTGCTCGGCGCGCAGCGACTCGACGTCGAACGACAGCGCCGCCGCCGCCTCGAGCGCAGCGGCATTGTCGCCGATCAACGCGGCTACCATCATCTGCGCCACCAGCCGGGCGAAGTCGGCCGGCAGCTCCTTGCACAGGCCGAAGTCGAGCAGACCGATCCGCCCGTCGGGTAGGACCAGCAAATTCCCCGGGTGCGGATCGCCGTGGAAGAAGCCGTACTCGAACAGCATCGCACCGTAGAGACCGCCGATGCGGCGGGCGATCTCACCCAAGGAGTGACCGGCGGCGCGCAGAGCTGCGCTCTGGGTCACCTGGATCCCTTCGAGGTATTCCATCACCAGAACCCGGTCGCGAGTGTACTCCGGGTAGATGTGCGGTACGCGCACGTCACCGCGGCCGGCGAGCATCGCACCGAGCCGCGCCGCCGACGCGGCTTCGCGACGGAAGTCGAGCTCCATTTCAATGAAGCGGGTGATCTCGTGCACCAGACTGCGCAAGTCGAGGCTGCGTTGCATCCGATGAACCAGCCCGGCGACCTGCCGCAGCAGGCGCAAATCGGTCGGAATGATTCGCCGCGCTTCGGGGTACTGGATTTTGAGCACGACCTCGGCGCCGTCGTGCAGCCGGCCGCGATGCACCTGCGCCAGCGAGGCTGCGCCGAGGGGCTGAGGATCGACGCTGGCGAAGATCGACGCCAGCGGCGCGCCGAGGGCGTCCTCAACGGCCGGAACCAAGCTGGCGAACGGACGGGGCGGGACATCGTCGTGAAAGCGGCTGAGCCGATCGATGAAGGGCCGCGGCAGAATGTCGGCACGAGCGCCGCCGATCTGCGCCGCCTTGATCAGTCCGCCCTCGAGTGTCAGCGCGAGGTGATGAATCTGCTCCGCCGCCGCGCCGTGGGCGGCGGTCCATGAGCTCTGCGGTGCAGGCTCGGCCGCGAAGCGATCGCGCGCGAAGAGCCACCAGTACCGCGGCAGCGCGCGCGAGGTCGCCAGAGCAACGCGCAAAACGCGATAAGCCGGGAGATGCTTCCACGCGCTGGTCATGCGGCCGTCTATCATCGGCGCAACTCATGTTGTAGCGGGCGCTGTCTCAGCGCACCCGGCCGGTCCCAGGTCCCCAGGCGCGCTCGGAGAGCGCGCGCTACAGCCCTGGCGATTTCGGCTCACCTTGCTTTGACCAGCAAATCTCGGTAACCAGAAGCCCTTCGCGATTCCGCCACCGGCGCACGTCCCCGTCGTCTAGCTCGGCCCAGGACACCGGCCTTTCACGTCGGCGACACGGGTTCAAATCCCGTCGGGGACACCTCTTCTTCGCCAGGAAAGCCATCGACAGGAGAACAAGAGGGACAAGAAATCCAACCGTTCCTCTCTGTTCTTCTCCTCTTCTCCTCTTCTCTCTCCTCGCTTCCTATCTTCCTGTCCTCCTGTCCTCCTGTCCTCCTGTCCTCCTGTCTTCTTGTCCTCCTGTCTTCTTGTCCTCCTGTCCTCCTGTCCGGTCGATTTGCGCTGGCTTGGAGCGACTGGTTTGAAAAGAGCTGACGGTCTCATTCTCAACCAACAGGAGAGCTTCGCTATGTCCA
>DASPMH010000704.1:0-4438 GCA_035627175.1 Terriglobales bacterium
GAACTTGCCGGCAATGGCCGGCAGCGCGAGGATGGCGCGCACCGCGTTGGCGCCATTGCGGTTGCGCTCGACTCCCCAGCCGCAGCGGATCACCGCCGGCGTCGCCTCGGCATAGCGCTGCGCCAATTCGGCAAGCGCGGCCGCGGGCACGTCACACACCTCGGCGGCTCGTTCGAGCGGCCACGCCTGCGCTGCCTCGGCGAAACCATCGAAGCCACGGACATGCGCATCGATGAAGTCGCGATCGATGCCGCCTTGGCGAATCAACTCGCCGGCGATGGCCAGAGCGAGAGCGACATCCGTGCCCGGGCGCGGAGCGAGATGAAAGTCGGCCTGGCTCGCGACCCGTGTCCGCCGCGGATCGATCACGGCGACCAATGCGCCGGCGGCGCGGGCGCGGCGCAGGATCGCTTCGAAATGGATGCTGGTGGCGGAAGGATTGACGCCCCACAGCAGGATCAAGCGCGCCCGCGGATATTGTTCGAAAGGCACACCGGCCATGCCACCGTAGAGCGAGCGCACCGCGGCGCCGCTCGGCGCGGCGCAGATGGTCTTGTTGAGCTCGCTCGCACCGAGCAGATGGAAGAAGCGAGCGTCGGCGCCGCCTTCGCTGAACAATCCGTTGGAGCCGCCGTAGTGGTACGGCAGGATCGCTTCGGCACCGTGGCGGGCGATGATCGCGGCGAAGCGCTCGGCGATTTCGGCGAGCGCCTCGTCCCACGAAATACGCTCGAACAGGCCCTCGCCTTTCGCTCCGACACGTCGCTGCGGATAGAGCAGGCGCCACGGCGAATGGACGCGTTCGGGGTAACGGCGCACCTTGGCGCAGATGAAGCCGGCGGTGTACGGGTTGCGATGCGATCCGTCGACCTTGGTGAGACGTCCGCCGTCGACTTCGACGGTCAGGCTGCAGGTGTCGGGGCAATCGAGCGGGCAAACCGATTCGAGCGCGGCGGTCATGGCCGGGAACCATAGTCGAAGTCGCGCCGCCGCGGGAGAGCTGCGATAAGGCGGCAGCACGACGAACGTGGAGGGATGGTGTCCTTGACGGACCTGCTCTCGTCTGGGACAGACCATCGACGATGGTCAGGAGGTGGATGGTGCGATTGCGAGCGATGGCGTTGTTGGCGGTGCTGCTGGCCGGTTGTCGCACCGCCTCGGTGCCGGAGATCACCTTGCCCGCGGCGATCGCTGTCGAGCATCTGCGCTTGAATCGCTGCACCGGCAGCAAGCCGAAGGCATGTACTACCGACAGCGAGTGCGGCAGGGAGCGCTGCGTCTCGGTGCTGCTCTCCGACTCCGGCGCCTTCGGTCGTGACGCCGGCCACACCATAGCCGCCGGCGATCGCGTGCTGTGGCTGTTCGGCGATTCGTTCACACCCGGCGGGATCCTTTCCGCGACCGCGGCCTGGAGCGATCGCGGCGATCCGATGAGCTTGCGCGATGTTCGCGACGCAAGCGGCTCGGTAGCGCAGATTCTGCCGTTCACCGCCGAGGAGCTCGCCTACAACCGCGGCCACATCAAACAGCCCGAATGTTGTCGCCAGCGCGCCGACTGCCCAGCGGAGAGTACCTACTGCCACTGTCCGCCGGCGGCGGACTGCAGCACCCGTGTCGCGCTCTGGCCGGGCGACGGCTTCGCCGCGGATCGGGACCGGGTGGTCTTCTACTACGAGAAGCATCGCATCGGCGCGGCGCCCTACGATTTTCGACCACTCGGCACCGGCCTCGCGAGCCTCCGCTACGGCGACCCCCGCGCCGCACGACTAGAGGCGACGGCAAAAAAGCCGGCGTATCTTTTCAGCGCCGACGAGCCGCAGTTCTCGCGCGGCGTACGCGTCGACGAGGAGCAGGGTTCGTTCTTCTATCTCTATGCCTTCACCAACCGCAGCGGCTGCGCCGTCGATGTGCTCAGCGCGCGAGTGCCGTTGGCGGGTGCGCCGAATCGCGCCGACTATCGCTTTTGGAACGGCAGCGATTGGAGCGAGCGCATCGAAGACGCGGCGCCGATCCTGCGGCAAATTCCCGGCGGGCTCGGATCGGTCGGCTGGAACCAGCATCTGCAGGCGTATGTCAGCGCGTGGAGCGATGTCTGCACCGGCGGCAACAAGCTCAAGCTGCGCGCCGCCAGTCGCCCGCAAGGTCCGTGGAGCGCAGCGGTGGACGTCGATCTCGCCGGGCTCGGCGCCGATCCCCAGGCCTACTACGGAATGTGGCACCAAGCTTTTGGCCGCGGCCGCGACTTGATCGTCAGCTACTACCAGCCGCAAGCATTGCTCTACGGACAGATTCGCCTGCTTCGCCTACAGCTGCCGTAGACCGTTTTCCGCGAGCGCGACATTCTTTGCAAACCTGGATGGTCGACTTGCCCGAAACGATCTAAAGGAAATACCCGGCGAATTGGCGATGGTGATGTCGGCGAATCCAACCACGTGGGATGAGGGCAGCGAGTGGCTGGAGGCCGACGGGCTCGGTGGCTTTGCCTCGGGCACCGTCGGGGGGGTGCGCACCCGCCGCTATCATGCCCTGCTGCTCGCCTCGGCTCGACCGCCGACCGATCGCTTCGTTGTGGTCAACGGCCTCGACGCCTTCATCGAGCACGACGGCCGCCAGGATGCGATCTCGGCGCAGCGTTACGCCCCCGGCGTCATCTCGCCCGACGGTGGCAGCCGGCTGGTCGACTTCACCAGCCATCCGTGGCCGCAATGGACCTTTCAGCTCGGCAGCGGCGTGCAGGTGCGCCAGGAGTTGTTCGTCGTCAAGGGCGCAGCGCTGACGGTGATGCGCTGGCAGTTGTCGCAACCGATGACCGCCAAGCTGTCGGTGCGCTTGTTTCTTTCCGGGCGGGATTACCATTCACTGCAGCGCGAGAACTCCGCCTTTCGCTTCGTCCCCGAGCACGGACCCGGCCGCCTGCAGTGGCATCCTTATCCCGGCATACCGTCGCTGCTGGTGCTGACCAACGGCACCTACGAGCATCGACCGGATTGGTACCGCAGCTTCCAGTACCAGGAAGAGCAGCGCCGCGGTCTCGACTGCCTCGAGGATCTCGCCGCCCCGGGAGTGCTGTCGTGGCATCTCGAGGACGAGCCGGCGTTGCTGTTGTTGAGCGCGCGCGGTCTCGGCCAAGGCGAGTGGATCCCGCCGCAGGAGAGCGTTGGCGCGATCGTCAAGCGCGTGGAGGCGGCCGAGCGCCGCCGGCGCCGCGGTCTGGTCGGCCTACAGCGCGCCGCCGATGCCTACTTCGTCCGCCGCGGCCAGGGCCAGACGATCGTCGCCGGCTATCCGTGGTTCACCGACTGGGGGCGCGACACCTTCATCTCCTTGCGCGGCCTCGCCATCGCCTCGGGACGATTGAACGAAACGCGCGACATCCTGCTCGAATGGGCCGGTACCGTCTCCGCCGGAATGTTGCCGAACCGCTTTCCCGATGGCGGGAACGAGCCCGAGTACAATTCGGTCGACGCCTCACTGTGGTACATCGTCGCGGTGCACGAGTACCTGCAGGCGCTCGGGCAGAATGGCCGCAAGCTGCCCAAGGCATCGCGGCAGCGTCTGATCGATGCCATCGATGCGATCCTGACCGGATATTCTCAAGGAACGCGCTTCGGCATCCGTGCCGACAGCGACGGCTTGCTCGCGGCGGGCGTTCCCGGAATGCAGCTGACCTGGATGGATGCCAAGGTCGGCGATCGGGTGATCACGCCGCGCATCGGCAAACCGGTCGAGGTGCAGGCGCTGTGGATCAATGCTCTGCGCATCGGTGCGACGCTGTCGGACCGTTGGACCGGCATGTACAGCGCCTTCCAATCGTTCCAGCAGCGCTTCTGGTTCGACGGTGGCGGCTATCTCTACGATGTCGTCGACGTCGATCACAAAGCGGGCGCGGTCGATGCGTCGTTCCGGCCGAACCAGATCTTCGCCATCGGTGGCCTACCCTTTCCACTGCTCGAAGGCGGACGGGCGCGACAGGTCGTCGATGCGGTCGAGGCGCGGCTGTGGACGCCGCTCGGACTGCGGTCCCTCGCGCCGACCGAACCCGGCTATGTCGGTCATTACCAAGGCAGCATCGCCGAACGCGACAGTGCCTATCATCAAGGCACGGCGTGGCCGTGGTTGCTCGGAGCTTTCGTCGAAGCGTGGCTTCGGGTCCGAGGCAACACCGCCGACGCAAGGCAGGAGGCGGCGCGGCGTTTTCTTGCGCCGCTGCAGTCACACCTCGACCGCTGCGGCATCGGCCATGTCTCCGAGATCGCCGACGGCGATCCGCCGCACATCCCCGGCGGCTGCCCCTTCCAGGCCTGGTCGCTCGGCGAGTTGCTGCGGCTGCACGCGCTCCTGACCCCATCCCTATGACATGTAGCTGCGCTCGGTAGAGCGCGGCGGCCCGCTGCCGTGTAGCTGCGCTCGGCAGAGCGCGGCGGCCCGCTGCCGTGTA
>DASPMH010000705.1:0-3211 GCA_035627175.1 Terriglobales bacterium
TTTGGGAAAGGGGGCGCACACCTGGGGGCGCCGCGCAGTTCTTTACTTTCTCCATTGGCAAAGGGGTGACGCGTGTTGTACAAGGCCGCGCTTTCTCCCTGCATGCTTTGATCCCCAAATACATTTTCTGCGAGGTCCCGATGCGAATCAGTAGTCGTTTCGTCTGTGTGCTTGCCGCCTTGGCGCTGCTGGCCACCCAGGCCGCCGCTCAGAGCGGGCCGCTGTACACTGAGTTCGAGACCGGCCCGGTCCGTCCTCTGGCGAAATCCCCCGATGGCACCAAGCTGTTCGCCGTCAACATCCCCGACGGCCGGCTGGAGATCTTCGACATCGGCGGCGACGGTTCGCTGACCGCCGCCGGCTCGGTCCACGTCGGACTCGAGCCCTGCGCGGTCGCCGCCCGCACCGACTCGGAGGTGTGGGTGGTCAATCACCTCTCCGACAGCGTCAGCATCGTCGATGTGTCGGTCACCCCGGCGCGGGTCACTCGCACCCTGCTGGTGGGCGACGAGCCGCGCGACATCGTTTTCGCCGCCGGCAACACCAAGGCGTTCATCACCACCGCGCACCGCGGCCAATATCGCGTCGATCCGGCGATCGCCGCCGTCCCCGGCGCGGGCGATCCGCAGCTGACCACGGCCGGCGTCGGCCGCAGCGACGTCTGGGTCTTCGACGCGACCGATCCGGGCTCGGCCTTCGGCGGTACTCCGCTGAAGATCGTCTCGCTATTCGGCGACACTCCGCGCGCTCTCGCCGTCGGCAACGACGACAACACCGTCTACGCCGCGGTCTTCCACTCGGGCAACCAGACCACCACCGTTTCCGAGGACATCGTCCGCGACGGCTTTACGGCGGCGACCCAGGGTGGGGGCGACGGCATCACCACCCCGCTCGCTTGCCAGGGCGGCAGCAACCCCGGCACGGCCTGCACCAGCAATGCCGACTGCACCGGCGGCGGCACCTGCCCGGTGCTCCCGGGCGGTGCGGTCCCCGGCGGCCTTCCCGGTCCGAGCACCAACCACGAGGGCGTGCTCGCCCCTGAAACCGGCATCATCGTCAAGTTCGACAAGACTCAGGGCATCTGGGTCGATCAGTTCGGCCGCAACTGGTCGAACGGCGTGCGTTTCTCGCTGCCCGACAAGGACGTTTTCGCGATCGACGCAACCAGCCTGAACGAGACCCAGAACTGGACCTCGGTCGGCACCATCCTCTTCAACATGGCGGTCAATCCGGTGTCGGGTAAGGTCTATGTTTCGAACACCGAGGCCAACAATTTGATCCGCTTCGAAGGTCCCGGCGTCTACGGCCGCACCTACGGCGAAGACTCGACCGTCAATGGCAAGCTAGCGCTTTCGCGCATCGCCGTGCTCGATAGCGGCAGCGTCGGCAACTGCCACCTCAACAGCCACATCGACTACTCGGTTCGCCCGGCCCCGGCGAGTGTCAAAGATTCCAGCCTCGCCACCCCGACCGAGATGAAGGTCAGCGGCGACGGCAGCACGCTCTACGTCGCCGCCTTCGGTTCGGGCAAGGTCGGCGTGTTCGATACCGCTGATCTCGAGAACTGCACCACCAGCCCGGGCAGCTTCGACCCGACCGTCGAGAGCGCCAACTACATCAGCGTCAGCGGCGGCGGCCCCGCCGGTCTCGTCCTTGAAGAGTACGGCGACGCCGATCCGAGTAACGACCGTCTCTACGTGATGACCCGCTTCGACAACGGCATCTCGGTGGTCGACCCGTCGACCAAGACCGAGGTGCAGCACGTCACCATGTTCAATCCCGAGCCGGCTCCGATCGTCGCCGGCCGTCCGATCCTCTACGACGCCTTCCACACCTCTTCGAACGGTGAGGCCTCCTGCTCGAGCTGCCATATCTTCGGCGACCTCGACAACCTCGCCTGGGATCTCGGCAACCCCGATGACGACGTCGCCAGCAGCCCGATCGACATCAACCTCTCGATCGGCGCCGACGCCGAGGTCAATGGCGGCGCTGCCGTCAACGAGTTCCACCCGATGAAGGGCCCAATGACGACGCAGACGCTGCGCGGCATGCAGAACCACGGTGGCCTGCACTGGCGCGGTGACCGCACCAACGGCTTCTTCGGCCTCGACTCGCCTTACATCCTCAACGCCAGCGACCCGAACAATCCCGACGACATCGCCGACCGCGGTAACGAGCGCTTGAGCTTCCGCAACTTCATCGTCGCCTTCCCCGGCCTCGTCGGCGATCACCGCGAACCGACCGACGTGACGCTGCAGGCGGACATGGACAAGTTCGCCGACTTCCAGATGAGCGTGATGCTGCCGCCGAACCCGATCCGCAACCTCGACAACTCGCTCAACGGCGACGTCGGCAACGCCAACACCATCGACGAGATGTCGGGCTTCGAGTTCTTCACCGGCCCGCGCTGCTCCGACGGCGTCTGCTTCGGCAATGCCGGCTTCCGCTGCAACGGCTGCCACGAGCTCAAGGCCAAGTCGGGCTTCTTCGGCGCCGGCGGTCAGGCGAGCTTCGAGAACGAGACCCAGATCATCAAGGTTGCCCACCTGCGCAACATGTACACCAAGGTCGGTATGTTCGGCATGCCGCTCGGGCCGTTCTTCAACGGCAACGGCGCGGTGCCGGAGACCTTCACCTCGGATCCTGACAGCCTCTACAAGGGCGAGCAGATCCGCGGCTTCGGCTTCATCCACGACGGCAGCACCGACACCCTGTTCCGCTTCCTCCAGGCGACGGTGTTCGACGAGAACGCCAACGTCGGCTTCAACGGACCGAACGGCGGCAACAACAATCGCCGCAGCGTCGAGATGTACCTGCTCGCGTTCGACAACGACATCGCTCCGGTCGTCGGCCAGCAGATCACGCTGACCGACAGCAACGGTGCCACCGTCGGCTCGCGCCTCGACCTGCTGGTCCAACGCGCCAGCACGCCGTGGGCTTACAAGAACTACCCGCAAGCGCGCGAGTGCGATCTGATTGCAACCGGCACCGTCGACGGTGAGGCGCGCAGCTACTACTTCGACGCGACCACCTCGGAGTTCGTCTCCGACCGCGTCGCCGAGACGCCGCTGACCGACTCCGCCTTGCGCGCTGCCATCGACACGCCGGAAGAGTCGATCACCTACACCTGCTACCCGCCGGGCGCCGCGCTGCGCGGTGTCGACCGCGATCTCGACGGTCAGTTCAACCGCGACGAGCTCGATGCGGGCTG
>DASPMH010000706.1:0-5107 GCA_035627175.1 Terriglobales bacterium
CGCTCTGCCGGGGCGCGGCTTTCCGCGCATCAACGACATCACCACCGACACCACCAACCCGCCGGCATTCGTGGCTCTAGCGCAACGCCCGGAGCAGCAAGGCCGCGATCTGAATTATCCAGGCGAGTCCTTCGCCAGCCAGCAACAGAGCGGTTACCCCGATCTCGAGCCACTGATCGTGCCGGCACCGCCCGAGGAAGTTTTTCAGCGCGCCCAGAAGGCCGCGCGCCACATGCCGCAATGGCAGGTGATCCACGCCGATCCGGTCGAGCGCACCATCGAGGGAACGGCGACCTCGCGGCTGTTCCGCTTCAAAGACGACTTCGTCATTCAGGTCCGCCCCGCCCCCGACGGCAACGGCAGCGCGGTGCACATGCGCTCCAAATCGCGCGACGGCCGCGGCGACATCGGCGCCAACGCCGCCCGCATCCGCGCCTTCTTCGCCAAGCTCTCCTAAAGGTGTGCGCCCCCTTTCCCAAAGGGCTGATGGCTTCCGCCGGCGGAAGCCATCAGCGCCGCAGGGGGATTTCTGCGAGTTGTCGAGCGGCCAGACTTTTACGCGGATAGAGGCGGACCTTGCCCCCTCCCTAGCCCTCCCCCGCGCGCAAAAGCTGCGTGCGGGGGAGGGGACCGGAGCACCCACTCAGCGCGGCTTCAACCGCGGTGAGCAGCTCGTCGACAGTCACCGCTGCATCGCCATCACCATCGAATTGCGCGCAGACCTCCAAGCTTTGGTTGCCGAGAGCGAGCTCGACGCCGAGCACGATCTCATCGACGGTGACGCTGCCGCTGGCGTCACAGTCACCGCGGCAAACACCGCCTTCTGGCGTGTCGCTGGCATCGGCAGGATCCGATCCGGCGTCGATCTCGTCGCGATCGAAGTGACCGTCCTGGTCGCGATCGAGGCCGAAGCGTTGACCGCTCCCCGGCGTCACGCAGGTGAAGGTCAGCTCTTGTCCCGCCAGCTCGGCCTGCGCCCGCAAGGCAGTCGGGCTGAGCGGCGCTTCGGCGGCGCGATCGCTGCGGTACAAGCCGCGCGCCGCGTCGAACCAGTAACCCCGTTCCTCCCCGGCGACGAGGCCGCGCGCCGTCAGGTCACACTCGTGCGCGCCCGGCGAGCCAACCAGCACGAAGGCCGTCGCGGCGCGTGATTGCAACAGTTCGACTCGTCCCTGCTCGGCGGCCGTGCTGGCGCCACGGAGGGTCACCTGCTGGCCGACCGCCGGGGCGAAAGTGGTGTCGAAGGCGAGGATGTATTGCTCGAGGTCGTCGCGATCGGCTTCGCTGAGGAAGAACACCGAAGCGTGGAGAAAATCCGAGATCGTCGCGATGCTGCCGTCGTGCAGGAAGCCGAAGCCCCGCACCTGCGCGCCCTGATGACGGCGGCTCTCCGCCGGTAGATTGACGAACGAGACGTCCGGCATGCCAAACATGCCAACCTTCTGGTACGCCTGCCGCAGCGGCGCGACCTTGAATTCCTGGGGCTCGTTCTCGAATGTCGTCAGCCCGCCGCTGCCGAAGAATCCCTGCGCCGCGTCGACGGTATGGCAGCCGTTGCAGCTGGCGATGCCGTCGGTCGCCTGGCGATTGAAGTAGATGTCCCGCCCGCGCGCTTGCGACGCGGTCAATTGGTTGTCGATGTCGCGGATCGGGCTCGGCGGCGCCGCGATCTCGAGGACAAAACGCGCGAACGCGCTCATCTCGGCGGCGTCGATCTCGCCCTCGTCGCGGCCGAGTAAGCCGTCGAACGCCACATTGAAAGATTCGAAGGCGAGCTGCTCGTCGAGCGCGCGTTCGTCGCCGGGGAATGCTCCGCCGGTGCGATCGCCGCGCCAGTGCATCGGTCCCTGATGCGCCATGCCACGCAAGCTCTGAGTGGTCATCGGGCCCTTGAGCGGATGGAATGGTTGGCGGCTGCCGAGCGGGCCGGTCGGGTTGGGGTTGGTTACGGTGGCTTCCGACGGGTTGCCGAGATCCCACGCCAGGCTGTCGAAGTCGGCGAAGACGTGACAGCTGCCACAAGCTGCTTCGCCGTTACTCGACGAGGCCTCGGCATCATAGAGAACGGGCCGGCCGGCGACGACGATTTCGGGCTCGGGGTTGTGCAGCCGGTGCTGGGCGATCTCGGTGCGCGCGCCAGTGTCGATCACTTTGATGGCGTTGTCGAAGCGAGTCATCACGTACAGGCGCTCGCTTGCTTCATCGAGGACGAGACCGGTCGGGCCGCCGCCGCTGACCGCGATGTGCATCGCGCTGTCCGGCGCGAAGGAATCGTCGGCGATCTGCTCCGAATCGAAGACGCCGATCTTGGCCGAGCCGAAAGCGGCGACGTAGAGCGTGCCGTCCGAAGCGATCGCCATCTCGAGGGGGGTGGCGAGGCTGTGCTGCCGCACGGTGAGCGGCATCGGCGTGGTTCGGTATCCCTGAGGCAGCTCGCCGATATGCTTGTTGAGATGGCGCGGCAGCACCCGGTCGCCGTCGATGACGGTGATGCGGGCTTGGTGCAGGCGGCCGCGGACGGTGGTGCCGGCGGTCCCCGGTCCTTCGAAACGGACCTCGTTGTGCGCCTCGGTGTTGCTGACGAAGACCTTGCCGTTACTCGGATGGACGGCGAGGTTGAACAATACCGTGCCGGCATGAGCGTAGGCTGCGATCTCGGCCGGCCGCTCGGCGAGCGCGTCGATGGCGAAGACGTCGAGATCGGGTAGATCGAAGCGGACGGCGTTGGTCCAATTGCGGCCGAGCTCATCGCGCCATTCGCCGCTGTCCCGGTCGAGCTTGACGATCAACCCCACTTCCGGACCCTCGTTACCCTGCACGTCGCGGTTCGGTGCCGGCAAGCCACCCGGCACCATGCCGTTGGCGAGACCGCCGGCAACTTCAATCCCGTCCAAACTGCACGGGCTCGCACTCGCGCCGCCATTGCAGACCGCCCCCTCGGCGATCGCGGTCGTCTGGTTGCCCGAGTGGAAGACGCCGGCGTAGACGCGCGAGCCGTCCGGAGTAGCCGCCAGCGCCCGGGGCGTGTCGCCGAACAGCTCGACGATGGTTTCCGCTTCGCCGCCGAGACTTTCGCCGAGCTCCTCGCTGTCGAAAACCCAAACCAGAGCCCGGGCGGTTCCCGCCGTGCTCAAGCGCGCCGGTACCGAGGCGGGCAGGTGCTGACCGCGACGAGCGGTGGTGATGAAGGCGCGGCGGAAGTGGCCGTCCGTGTCCTGCGGACCGGCAAAGACGATGTCGCGGGGCTCGTCGCCGACGAGCAGCGTGCGCACCACCCGGGGCGTCGCACTGACATCGACGATGCTGACGCTGTCGGAGAGATGGTTGACGACCCACACCTCGTCGTTGCTGCGCGCCGCCACCGCCACCGGCTCCAAGCCGACCGCCAGCGAGCCGACATGGCTCAAGCCGCCCGCGGTGACGGAGAAGATCTCGAGACGCGAGTCAGGAGTGTTGACGGCAAACAGTCGCTGTCCGTCGGGCGACAACGCCAACGGCCGCACCTGGCCCGACTCGAACGTCACGAACGATGCTTCTGCCGTCGTCGCGGTGACGAGCAGTAGAAACGCCATCGACATCAGAATTCGTCGCATTGCTCTACCCCTCTTCTCGGTCTGCGCAGGTGGTGCGGATCCACGCCAGCGGATTGGCCGGGCCGCAGCCCGCGCCCAGTTGCAAGCCGTCGCGAATCGCCGCGGTGATGAATTGCTTGGCGCGACCGACAGCGGTCGCCAGCGGCGCTCCTGCGGCGAGATTGGCGGCGATCGCTGCGGCGAGTTGGCAGCCGGTGCCATGGGTGTGTCGGCTCGCTACGCGCGAGGCGCGGAGCTCGGCGATTTCGCCACCGGCGCAGAGAATGTCGACGGCGTCGCCGCTGTCGAGGTGGCCGCCCTTGACTAGGCAGGCCCGCGCCCCCATGGCGCAGAGCGCCGCGGCGGCGCGCTTCATCTGCTCGACCGACCGCACCGGCTCGCCCGTCAATGTCTCGGCTTCGGCGAGATTGGGAGTGACGATGGTCGCCAGCGGCAGCAACTCCGCGATCAGCACAGCGACCGCGTCGTCCATCAACAAGGACGCGCCGCTCTGAGCCACCAGCACCGGATCGACGACCACGGCGCGGACGCGGTGCTCGGCGATCGCTTCGGCTACGGTGCGGGTGATCTCGGCATTGGCCAGCATGCCGGTCTTGATCGCGTCGGCGCCGATGTCGCTCAGCACCGCGTCGATCTGCCGGCGCACGAAGTCGGCAGGGATCGCGAGGATGCCGCTGACGCCGGTGGTGTTCTGCGCGGTCAGCGCCGTGACCGCACTGGTGCCGAAAACACGGTGGACGGTGAAGGTCTTGAGGTCGGCTTGAATCCCTGCGCCACCGCCGGAGTCCGAGCCGGCGATCGTCAGCGCCCGCGGAATCATGATCGCCGCTGTCTATCGCCGGGGCCGAGTTGCGACAAGGAAGAATGAGCCCGCCCCGGCGGCCTCTGGACAGGCGCGCCGCAGTGTGGCGTTCATCGATGAGTGCAACGACTGAAGCGACGCTTCCATGCGGCGACGGCCGCGCTGACCAACGACGATCCCGACGTCTGGCTCGCCACGATCCTGCTGGTCAGCATCGGCCTGTGCCTGTTCGAGCTCGACTGGGGCTTGCCCAACGGCAACTTCTCCTGGGCCGCGGACGCGCTCGGACCGCTGTCGGTGCTGAGTATCGCCAAGAAATCTCTCGGTCAGTTCAATTCGGGCTGGTTCTGGTACAAGTATCCGTTCGGCTTTCCGCTACTGCTGCTGATCGCCTATGCCCCGTACCTGGCGGTGCTGGTTCTGACCGGGCGCTTGAGCGACCCGAGCACCACCTATCCCTACGGTTTCGCCGATGCCGAGGCGGCGCTGTTCACCATGGCTATGCTCGGGCGATTGGTGAACGTGCTGTTGGTGGTCGGCACCGTCGCCTTGGTCTACGGCATCACCCGCCGTTTCTTCGACCGCAGCGCCGCGCGGTTGGCGGCGTGGTTTACCGCCACGGCCTATCCGCTGATCTTCTACGCCCACACCACCAATCAGGATGCGGCCTATGTCTTTTGGCTGACCTTGACGACCTGGGCGACGATCGTTG
>DASPMH010000707.1:0-6875 GCA_035627175.1 Terriglobales bacterium
CGCGAATTCTTTGTAGCCGGTTCCGGGGCGCGCCTTATGATTGTCGCTGGAAGCGAGGAAGCCGAAGCGGAAGCGCAGCGGCTTGGCGGGGTCGTCGAAGTTCGACAGCGCCATCATGTACTGCACCGAGCTCCGCGGCCTGTAATTGAAAGAAGGGATAACGCAATCGCGGCATTGCCCCGCGTCGAGCCAATCCTCGATCGTCGCTCCCGGAACGGTCAGGTGCCCCTGCAGCCCTGCATCGACATAGTCCTGCCGCGCCCGAGCCGCCCGCTGCTCACATTGGGCGGCCTCGAGCTCCGCCTTCTCGCAACGGGCACGAATGATCTCGCCGGCGCGCCAGCACGAGGGCAGGTAGTTGGCGGTCGGCTCCGGGCAGCTTTTGTTGCCGGCGGCATCGATCACCACCTCGCGGAAGTTGCTGAATTCCTCCGAGTTGCCGTGGCCGGAGTAGATCTCGACGAGCGTCTGGCGGTCGGGGTCGTGCTGCTTGGCGTTGAGCTGCTTATCCCAACTCGAACCCGGTGGCGTATAGAAACCCCAGGTCGTGCCATGGGGTACCACCAGCGACTCGACGCCCCACTCGTCGAGCTTGCGAAACAGCTCTTCCGGCGTCGCTGTCGCTTCGTGGCAATCGATGGGCAGATCGCGGCTGTTGACCCCATCGGGGCAATCGGGGACGGCGAAGCGATCGCGCAGATAAGTAGCGAAGTCGAGATAGCGGCGATCGCGCCCGGCCAGCGCCAGCCAGGAGAGCTGTTCTGCCGAGCCGGAACGAATCGCGGCATTGGCGAAGCCGCGCGAAGCGATCGGCCGGGCGGGGATCTTCTCCTCGTCGAGGTCGCGCAGGATGACGTTTTTGTGACCGTAGTGGGTCTCGGGCGTGAGACCGACCTGGGTCCACTCCCAGCCGAGAAACGAGACCAGGTCGGGATTGCTCGGGTCGCCGGCGACGGCGTTGCATTGCCGGATCGCTTCGACGGTCTCCTTCCAATGGATCGGGCTGATCGACTCGGCGTGATCGTTGATCGACCAGAAGTCGAGGGCCGAGCAGTAGCGGGCGAAGTCGCAGGCATCGGCGGGCGGATGCGCCCCTTCTCCTTGCAGCATCGGCAGGCTGGCGAAGAATGCGTCGAAGGAGAAGGTGGTGTGCACGTGCAGATCGCCAAAGAGGACCTGCTTGGCCGAGGTGATGGCACGGGCGCGCTTGGCCGCCTTGGCGAGATTGTCGCGCGAGGCGAGCACCGGCGCCGGCACCGCTTTGCCCATGATTTCGCCGGCACCCTGGTGGCGGCCGAACCAGCCGCGGCCGAGACCAAGGAAAACGACGTAGCCGGCAGCGAGCACCAACACCACCGTGACGAGCAATCCCAACAGGATCCGCTTGAGCATTCAGGGTCGCATAGATGAGGCTCTCGCTTGCCGCAACATGCGGCCGGCACCGGACTCAAGTCCAGCCGCGCGCCGCTTCGTCGGTATCGGCGAGTTGCGGCCGGCGATGGCCATAGCCGCAGCTGTCGATCAGCCGCCGCGCCTGTTCGAGCTCGTCACGGTCGCGAAACAGCCGGGCGCGAGTGAGATGGACATCGATGACGTACAGCGGCATCGGCGCCCGCACGCTCATCTCCCAGGCTTCGTCGAGATCGACGCGGCAACTGCGCTGGTCGCCGCGGACGAATCGCAGCCAGGCCCGGGTCAATAGACCACGCGGTAGATCGGCGACGGCAGCGGCGCGGCGCAGGCCGTTGACGGCGGCGGCGAGGTGGTCGCTGGCGCGAGTCAAGGCGGGCATGCGGCGGGCACCGGGGCGTACACCGGTGGCACTGCGCAACACCTCTTCGTAGAGCGCCGCCCGTGCCAGGGTGAGATGGTCCAAGCCGATGTCGAGGGAGAGTTGCTGGCGGGTCGCAGCGGCGAGAGTCTGCTCGGCGCGCTCGGTCACTGCGGCGCAGGCCTGAATCACTTCGGTGAAGGTGCCGCCGCCGTCGATCTCCATCATCACGCGCCAAGCAGCTTGCTCGCTGCCGGCGAGCAAGGCGTCGCAGTAGTCGAATCCCTGCAGGCCGTGCAGCCGAGGACAGGAAGGATCGGCTTTCGCCTGCAGCCGTTCGGCTTCGGCGAACAGGCGCAAGCAGTCCTCGGCGCGCCCGCTTTGATGGAGAGCATCGGCGATTATGGTACGGCTGCGGATGCAAGCATGGTCGTCATCGCTGCGGTCGGCGAAGCTGACGGCTCGCTCGGCGGTCGCCAGGGCGCTCGCCACCTCGCCGCCGAGCAGCTCGACCTCGCTGGCGCAACTGGCGGCGATCGCGCCGTTGCGCCAGTCGCGCTTCTCAGCTGCCATTTCGAAGGCGACGCGCGCCGGCTCGATGGCGTCACCGATCCGGCCGATCGCCCGCAGGCCGTTCGCTGCCAGGCCTATCAACCAGCTCTGGGCGACGGGCATCAATTTGGGTGATGGACGCCGCCACGGTGCGTCGAAGAACGAGCCGAGGCCGCTCAGATCGGCGCCGATCGCGGCAAGCTTGGTGGTGCTGTAGAATCCCGACACGCCGGTGCCGCGCAGGATGCGGTCGCGGTATACCTGGGTGCGGGCTTCTTCGTGCAGCCCGGCTTTGCAGGCGTGACCGATCGCCCGATAGAGCGGTTGGAGGCCAACCAAACCCTCCGGCCAGTAGGGCACGCTGGCGCGCAGATGCTCGAACAAGCGGCGGTGCGCCTCACGCCAGGCCTGTACCGACTCCTGACGCAGGCGGCGCGCGCTCCGCTCGCGGATCACCGCATGAGTATCGAGAAGCTCGAGCGGCTCGGATTCGGCTGTCGAAGGCAGTGGTGCGGGCGGGTCGCTGAGCTCGCCGTCGCGCAATGCCGCTTGTGCCTGCGCCTCGCTGTAACCTGCGATCACCGGGGCGACGTACGGTAGGCGGATGGTCAAACCGAGCTGCTCGAGTCGCTCGACCGCCTCGCGCCATTCGTCGTCGCCGGCGCCGGCGATCGTCTCGGTAAGGCCGGGGATCGCCTTGGTCGAGCGCAGCATCGTCAGCGCGGCCGGCTCGGCGGGGCGATCGAATAAGCCGAGCAGGCGCAGGATGGCGGCCGCGCGCCGGTTGCATGCGTCACCGCCGGCGAGCCAAGCTTCTACGGTGGCGAGAGCGCGAACGGTATGTCCTCCCTGGACCTCGGCGTCGGCGCCGACGAAACCGAACGGCTCGCAGCGGCCGAGATCGCCACCGTGGGCGAGTGCCACATAGCGGGCGATCAGCTCGAGGGTCAGGGCGTGCCCGCCGACTTCCCGGCTGAGGCGCTGCAAAGTGGCCGGCCAAGCATCGACGCCGAGACCGCGCAGGAGAGCCGCACCGCCGGGCTCGGTAAGCGGCGGGAGCTCCCAATCGATCGCTCCGCTCTCATAGAGATCGTCGAGGTCGGCGATGCGCTCACGGGTGGTAACGATACACAGCCCCGGGTTGTGACGCGCCAAGCCGCGCAGCAAGGCGCGCATCGCGGGATCGGTCAGCTGCCCATTGAGACGTCCGGGCGGCTGCTGCAGGGGCTCGAGGCCGTCGAGGATCAGCAAGCCGCGGTTTTTCGCCACCAAACTCGCCAAGCGGCCGCCGCGTTCGAACGGCGAGCCTTGTTGTGGCTCACGGTCGCCATAGAAGGACAAGGCGGCTGCGACGAAGAGATCGGCCGCGGCGGTGCCGTCGCTGCTCTGCGCCTGTCCGCGGGTGCCGGCGGGATCGAACGACCACTCGAACTTGTGGCGAACCCCGGGCCAATCGCGACCGCGCAGTGCGGCGATCCAGTCGGTCACCAGCGCCGTCTTGCCGGCACCGGCCGGCGCGCGCAGCACCAAGACACCGGCAGCCGCGTCATTCCACGCCCCGTCGAGGCGCTCGGTCGCAGCCTCGCGCCCTACCAGAGCAGGGTGGCGGCTGCGGAGAACGATAGGCCCGATGGCACGCTGTGAGGAGAGCACCAGCGGCAGGGCGCCGATCTTTCCTTCCAAATCGGCACGTGAAGTGAAGCTGCGCCAATCGAAGGTCAGGCGCTGCAGATCGTTGACGAAATTCGCCTGGCGCTTGCGTTTGTCATCGCCTTCGTTGGCGCGCTGATCGAAGCTGTCGGGTCCCTCGGCGAAGAAGAGATAGGTCGGCTTGCCGTGCTGGCGGGCGAGATCGTACTCGATCTGCGCGTACGACCGCCGCGGCTGACCTTCGCGCCCGGCGATCGGCTCGGCGCCGTAGGACTCGCCGATCAGGCAGATCACCGCTGCGGCGCGGCGGATCTTGTCGCTGAGCGCGGCGGCGACGCTGTCGAAGTCGGGTGGCAGTTCGAGTTGTTCTTCGGCGGCGATGTCCTTGGGAGCGAGGATCGCCTTGATCGCGCTGCGGAACGAACCGAACTCACTAGGCACACCGCTGAGGTAGAGAGTCGGTCGTTCCATCGACCGGTGGGGCATAGTTCATCGCTCGCTGGGGAGCAATGAAGTGCGCGCACTCCTCGTACCGGGGGGGAGTCCACGCCGGTACGAGGAGCTGGGGATCGTGCGCGCAGCTGAGACGACTTACATGTCGTCGTAGTTGGGGGCGGCGGGAGCCGCGTTCTTCTTGTCTTCCGGCTTGTCGGCGACCATCGCTTCGGTGGTCAGCATCAGGGAAGCGACCGAGGCGGCGTTCTGCAGCGCGGTGCGCACGACCTTGGTCGGGTCGATGATGCCGGCCTTGAGAAGGTCCTCGAACTGCTCGGTGGCGGCGTTGTAGCCGAAGCCACCTTTGCCGCCGCGGATCTTGTCGACGATGATCGCACCGTCGGCACCGGCGTTGCCGGCGATGCGGCGAGCCGGCTCTTCGATGGCGCGGCGGACGATCTGCACCCCGACGCGTTCCTCGTCATTGCTGATGGTCAGACGGTCGAGGGCTGCGGCGGCGCGGATCAGGGCGACACCACCACCGGGGACGATGCCCTCTTCGACCGCGGCGCGGGTCGCGTGCATCGCGTCTTCGACGCGTGCCTTCTTCTCCTTCATCTCGACTTCGGTCGCCGCGCCGACGCGGATGACGGCGACACCGCCGGCGAGCTTCGCCAGGCGTTCCTGGAGCTTCTCGCGATCGTAATCGGAGGTGGTCTCGTCGATCTGGGCACGCAGCTGCTTGATCCGGCCCTCGATGTCGGCGCGCTTGCCGGCACCGTCGATGACCGTGGTGTTGTCCTTGTCGATGGTGACCCGCTTGCAGCGGCCGAGATCGTTGAGGGTGACGTTCTCGAGCTTGAGACCGAGCTCTTCGGCAATCATCTTGCCGCCGGTCAGAATGGCAATGTCCTGCAGCATCGCCTTGCGGCGGTCGCCGAAGCCCGGAGCCTTGACGGCGGCGACATGGAGGGTGCCGCGGATCTTGTTGACCACCAGCGTCGCGAGCGCCTCGCCCTCGACCTCTTCAGCGATCAGCAGCAACGGCCGGCCCGACTTGGCAATCTGCTCGAGCACCGGGAGGAGATCCTTCATCGCGCTGATCTTCTTCTCGTGGATCAGCACGTATGGGTCATCGAGCACGACTTCCATCCGCTCGGGGTCGGTGACGAAGTAGGGGGAGAGATAGCCGCGATCGAACTGCATGCCCTCGACGACGTCGAGGGTGGTCTCGAGGCTCTTGGCTTCCTCGACGGTGATCACGCCCTCCTTGCCGACCTTGTCCATCGCCTCGGCGATGATCTCGCCGATGGTGCGGTCGCCGTTGGCGGAAACCGCGCCGACCTGGGCGATCTCTTCGCGGCCTTTGGTCGACTTGGACATCGCCTTGAGCTCTTCGGTGGCGGCGGTGACCGCCTTGTCGATGCCGCGCTTGAGGGTCATCGGATCATGGCCCGCCGAGACCATCTTGGCGCCTTCGGTGAAGATGGCGCGGGCGAGGACGGTGGCGGTGGTGGTGCCGTCGCCGGCGACGTCCGAGGTCTTGGAAGCGACCTCCTTGACCATCTGTGCGCCCATGTTCTCGAACTTGTCTTCGAGCTGAACTTCCTTGGCGACGGTGACGCCGTCCTTGGTGACGTTGGGAGCGCCCCAGGACTTCTCGATGACGACGTTGCGGCCCTTGGGGCCGAGGGTGACGGTTACCGCATTGGCGAGGATGTTGACGCCCCGCAAAATGCCGTGGCGAGCATCCTCACTGAACTTGACGATCTTTGCAGCCATTTCGCCTGTACCTCCTTCTCTTTAAACTTCGACGACGCCGAGGATGTCGTCTTCTCGCAGGATGAGATGCTCCTCGCCGTCGATGTTCACGTCCGTACCTGCATACTTGCCGAACAGCACCTGGTCGCCGGCTTTGACATCGAGCGGAACGATCTTGCCGTCGTCCTGGCGGCCCGGTCCGACCGCGACGACGCGACCCTGAATCGGCTTTTCCTTCGCCGTGTCGGGAATGTAGATCCCGCCTTTGGTCCTCTCGAGCTCCTCGATCCGCCTGACGATGATCCGGTCCTGCAGCGGACGAATGCGCGTAGCCATATCAGTCTGCCTCCTCCTCACAAGATCGATGATTTGAGTGCCGGGCCGCCCCAGCGGTCCGGCCGGCAGCTTGGTAACCATCGTGGTCCCAGTGTCAACCGGGAGAGTCGAGCTTGGCAAAAAAATTGGGCGCCGTCAGCCGACGGCAGGGCAGCCCGATAGGGCACTGTTGAGGGAGCGCAACAGCTCGTCGACGGTGATCTCACCGTCGCCATCGGCGTCCATCGGCAAGCAGCGGGCGGTGCTCTCGTTGCCTAGGGCGATGCTGACCCCGAGGACGATCTCGTCGACGGTGACGCTGGTGCTGTCGTCGCAGTCGCCGATGCAGGCCGCGATGGTCTCAGCCGTGGCGGTGGCGGTAGGCGAGGCG
>DASPMH010000708.1:0-4258 GCA_035627175.1 Terriglobales bacterium
CGGCTGGGGGTACGGGTCGGCGTCACCGTGAGGCTCGCAGTCGGCGGGGGGGTCGGACTGGCCGGACGAGTGCGGGTGTAGGTCGGTGTTGCGGTGTGCGCCCGCGTCGGGCTGACGAACCGCGTCGCCGTCGGCGTCGGAGTGGTTCCGATGCGAAGCAGCATTTGCGCGACCGATCCAACGTTCCCCTGCTCGTCTCGCACCTGCACCGTCAACAACGTCTCGCCGTTGGGAAAGGACGTATCGGTGTTGATCAAGAAGCAGAACTGCGTCGTGCGCGGATTCGACGTGACGAAGTTGTGGCTACCGAACCGGTCCAAGGTGCACGCCGTTGCCGGGTTGGCGCTGCTGATGAAACCGCAGGAAAAATCGTTGAGCGCGTCTGCAACTTGGCTGCGCAAGGAGAAATCGGGTGGGGAGAGGGCTGCTATACCCGGACCATTGCAAACGCGGGCATCGCCATCGCCGAGCGGGCGTGTGGTCTGGATCTGCAGATCCGGCCGTTGCTCCGGCGAGTCCGGACGCCAGTTGAGCAAGTTGGAACCCACCCTTTGGCCGCTGGTTCCCGGCACCGCCTCGATCACCAGCTGAAAACCCAAACCGACCGGCCGTTGCGCCACGATGAGCCCGGAATCGCCAACATTGGATGGCAACACGGTCCCGTCAGCCCCCGCCAGACCGAGAAACGTCACTCGCGGCCCTGCATGTGGCATGGCGCGCAGCGAAGACGCGATGTCACCTGCGTCGACACTGCCGTTGCCATTGGGATCCTGATGACAGCTCGATCCGTTCGGCTCGAACAGCCGCCGCAAAGTCATATCGACGTCGGCCACGCTGACGAACCCGTCGCAGTTGGCATCGCCACCCTGCGCTGTCGCCACCGCGGGGCGACATGCCGTCGCGAGCATCAGCAATAGACAAAAAGCACGCACCGACAGCATCACATCCCGGGTTGAAAGCGGGCGAACTATGCCCGCGCCTCTAACCAGCGTCAATCAAGATTGTGCTTGTCTTCGCGGGCTTGCGGCATACCCAGCGCCAGAGTAAGCAGCCTTTACCTGCATCGAGGAGGGCATCTCTGATGGCAAAAGCTTCGTCGAAGGCGCTCGGCGGTCAGACCACCGAAATTCTCAGTCGCCTTCAGGGAAACATTAAGACCTTGCAGACGGATGCGGAGCGGCTGTTGCGTCGCACGCAGAAGCAAGCGACTCAATTGATCAGTCGCGATCAACGTCGTGCTGTCGAACGGATGTTCAAGCAAGCCCAGCGCTTGCGTACGGATCTGGAGAAACGCGCGCAGCGCGCTTCGAAGGACGTCGAATCGCGGGCCAATCGGTTGCTGTCGACCATCGAGAAGGAAGCGAGCAAACGTTTCCAGCCTTTGGTCGCGCGATTGGATTTTCCAACGCGCGCCGAGTTCCGCACCTTATCGCGACGGATCGCACAGCTCGAGCGCAAGGTTGCGCCGCAAAAGGCTTCGTCGAAGGAGGACGATGACGCCTGAGCGATGAGCGGCGACCATTCCGCTCGTCAATGTCAAACAATTGCCGCGCCTCCCGAAACAACTGTGGCAATGGAATCTCTCCCCTCCACGCCGGGCTGGTGGCACGTGCCGTGCACAGTTGCAGGGCTGAATCTATTTGGGAGCGGAGCCTGAAAGTATGGAGAGTTCCAAACGCCTGATTGGTGGTCCGATCGTCGCGTTGCGACAGAGCCTCAACATGACCCAGGAGGAATTCGCACACGCGATCGGCGTGACCGTTTCGACGGTAAATCGCTGGGAAAACGGCCATGTCGAGCCGAGCCGACTCGCCCGCAAGGCGATGGAGATCCTGGCGAGCCAGAGAAATGCGATGGTCCTGGGTAGCGAACCACGCAGCCCCTTGACCGACGAAGCTCACTGACCTGCAGAACCACGAGCCGGCAGCGCGTCAGCGATGGCTGCGCTGCCGGCGATTCTCGACGACGCGACCCCGCGAGGGGCGCGTGCCCGCCTCAGTAGACCAGAGCGGCCGCTCGCATCGGTGCTCCGCTGCGGTCGGCAATGGCGAGAGGAAAGCCGATAAACACCACGTTCTCTTCCTTCAGGATCGAGCCGAGATTGGTCAGCCCCTCGACCACAGGGATCCCGGCCTGAGAGAACTCCAAGCGCTCCGCCCACACTTCCTGTGGCGGTCGGTCCTTCTCCATCAGATCGGCATAGCGGCTAAAGCTGCCGATGCTGGGCATGTCCGTAGCCAACGCCAGGATTTCCTTGTTCGCCAGCCATCGCGCCGCCTCGACCGAGATCGGTGAGTAGGTAGGCCAATCGTCTTCACCAGGCTGCTGGTAACCGACATAGAGGATCAGGACTCGGCCCTTCTCGATCTCATAGTTGTCGAGATCGGTGATCTGCAGCGGCGTGTGCCGGTCCTTCCAACGCAGGTCGATCACCTGAGCCCGGCCATAAAGCTTCTCGAGGTCGACCTGATCGGCGCGCTCGCCACCCTTCAACAGGCGTCCGGGCGCATCGAGGTGGGCGCCGAGGTGACTGACGAGCTCGAACGTGGTGAGACCGAAGGCGTAATCCTTGTTCGCTGGCACTACCGGTTTGAAGGGGATTTCCTTCTTGATGCCGAGGAACTCGCAGGCGCGATGACCGAGTTGGCGCACGGCAAGATCGGGAGTGATCGGCGGCGACAGGTCGACGATCCTCTTCGGCACCAGCGGCGCCGCGGACGTAGCGGCACGACAACCTGCTACCGTGATCCCGGTGGCAGCTGCGATAGCGAAGAGCGCCAGCGAGAGATGCATCTTCCTCGCTACGCTTCCCCCTAGCATGGATCTCATTCCGTCCCTCCTTCCCGCCTCTGCTCGCGGCCGCTATACACGACCGCTCGGCAAACGGCCGCAGCCGTTCGGGGCTGCATAAAGCACTGTCTTACCGTGCTGCGCAAGCGATTGGTCGTTCGATGCTCGAGGATTGAATCTCACTACGATAGGTTCCGGCGCTTTGTGGCTGGGATCGACGCTTGGCTTGCAGGGCGGAGTCGGCGGTACCTATAAGCCAGACGATGGCGCACCGCAGCGAGACACGGATGATCAACGGTGTCCCGACTCGCCTTTTCCGCGGTGGCCGCGGCATGCCGGCGCTGGTGTTGGCGCCGGAGCTGGTGCCGAGCCGCTGGTTTCCCTACCACGAGGATCTGGCGGCGCGCTTCCTCGTGCTCGCCCCGGAACATCCCGGCTTCGGTGCGAGCGAACGACCGGAATGGCTCGAGGGAGTGGATGATTTGGTGCTCCACTACCTCGACTTCCTCGACGAGCTGGAGCTCGAGCAGGTCGCGATCATCGGCAGCTCTCTCGGCGGTTGGATCGCCGCCGAAATCGCCGTGCTACAGCCCAAGCGGGTGACCCACCTGGTACTTGCCGGCGCGGCCGGATTGAAGGTCGACGGCGCCCGACGCCACGACGTGTTCCTCAACCCGATCGAGAAGACCATGGCGGTGCTCTTTCACGATCCCTCCCGGGCCGCGCAGCTGTTGTCCGACGAGAGCGGTGTCGACCGCATCCTGCGCGGCTATCGTGAAGGCGCTAGCCTGGCACGACTGGCGTGGAACCCCTACCTGTACAATCCGAAACTAGAACGTCGGCTGCGGCGGATCGCCTGCCCCACTCTGGTCGTTTGGGGCGAGAACGATCGCTTTCTCGATGCGGCGCACGGCGCGGCCTTCGCACGGCTGATCCCAAAGGCACGATTGGAACAGGTGCCGGCCTGCGGTCACCTGGTCGCCTTCGAACAGACCGCGACTTTTAGCCGCCTCGCCGGCGATTTCCTCGCCACGGCAGTCGAGTGAATGGTCCAGTTCTTCTACTTCCACCTGATGCCGTGGCCGTTCTTGCCGGCCGATTTCGACCGTAATCACGATTCATCGTGGGTGACCCTCTCCAACCGCCACTACGATCCCCACCGCGGCGGGCAGCTGTACAACGAGTATCTCGACGAGCTCGAGTATGCGGAACAACTCGGCTTCGACGGGCTCGCGGTCAACGAGCACCACCAGACCGCGTACGGCACCATGCCCTCACCGAACCTGATGGCGGCGGCCTTGGCGCGTCGCACATCGCGGGCGAAGATCGCGATCCTCGGCAATGCCCTGCCGTTGCGGGAGCATCCGCTCCGCATCGCCGAGGAAGTGGCCATGCTCGATGTGCTGTCGGGTGGACGCATCATCTCAGGTTTCGTTCGCGGCATCGGGTGTGAGTATCTTTCCCTCGG
>DASPMH010000709.1:0-4840 GCA_035627175.1 Terriglobales bacterium
TCGGTCGTCGCTGTGGCCTTGGTGGCGCTGTGGCTGCTGCGCCGGATCCTCTTTCGAATGGCAAAGATCGCCGGCCGCTTGGCCCGCGATCCCGGCGCCGAGCTGCGCCGAGCGCGCCGCGATCACCGCAGCTGGGTCGCGTTGATCCTGCTCGGCAGCGCGCTGCTGCGCGGCTGGCTTTGTCTGGTGAATCCCAACGCCAACGACGATCACTTGATCGTCGCCGAAATGATCCGCCGCGACGATTGGCAAGCGCCCGCCCCGACTGCGTGCATGGAGTGCTCGCATCCCAAGCTCTACCACTACGTCGCCGCCCTAGCTTTGGAGGCCAACAACGGTGCAGCGGCGACGGTCATCGGCAATCTGATCAACTGGCTGGCGGGCACCGTGCTGCTTGGCGCCCTGTGGCTGATGCTGCGCGGTCTCGGCCGGGATCTGCCTGCCGGAGCCTCGGCGGCAGCTCGGCGCGCCGCGGTGCTGGTGCTGGCCTGGGTCGCCTTCAATCCCGCGCTGGTCGGCATTCTGTCGCAGGCAACCAACGACGGCTTCAGCATCCTCTTCTCATCGCTGACCATCCTTTTTCTGTGGCATCACTTTCACTCGGGCCGCCTATCCTCGGTGGCTTTCGCAACTTTCTTCGCCATCCTCGCGGCGGCCAGCAAGGCGAGCGGATGGCTGATCTTCGCCGCGGGTGCGGCGTTGCTCCTGATTCAGCTCGGCGCAGCGAGGGCGCGAAAGCAGGCGGCGCTGGCCCTGGCGATTTTCGTCGCAGGCTTCCTTGCGGTCGCGCCCTGGATCGAGCCCTACCGCGGCAATCTCAGCGAGCGGGGCACGCCTTTCGTCAACGACGCCTTCCACGAGCCGGCGATGTTCATCGAGACGCCGCGCTCGCCAAGTTGGCCGATCGACACCTTCCTGACCTTTCGCCTGATCGAGCTGCTGCAGACGCCTTACGATGCACTCGGTCCCGGGCCACATCCGCAGCACCGCGAATCGCTGTGGTCGCAGCTCTACGGGCGATCGGTCTCGCTGCGCTTCGATCACGGCATCTGGCACAACCCCGATCCGCGCTTGCACTGGTTGGCGCGAACGAGCTTGCTCGCCGGGCTGCTGCCACTAGCCGCGCTGCTGCTCGGCGCCGCGGCACAGCTGCGAGGATTGATCGAGGGAGTGCGGCGCGCCGGCCCGGGTTGGCTGGCACAGCACCACCAGTGGCACGCGCTGGCCTACAGTGGCGCGATGCTGGCAGCTCTGATTGCCCTACTGATTCAGTATCATCGCATGGCAATCCTCTATCTTTGGATGAAGGTGATCTACCTCCTCCCGGCATTGTTCGGATTCGCCGCGTTGATGGTGGGAGGTCTGGCGATCCTCTCGCGCCGCTGGCCCCGCTTGGTTGCGCTCTGGATGGCGACGTCGGTGGCATTGGCAATCATCGACGCCATCTGGCTAGCCCTCGATTTAACCTAGAGCGTGCGCTCTCCGAGCCCACCTTGGACAATCGGGAACCCGCAAGCGTTCCGACCCTGCGCAGAGGCGCGCTCGGAGAGCGCGCCTCTACAGCCAGAGAGGCTCAGGTGCCGGTCAGGAGGTAGCGCACGACTCCGCGGCGCTGCAGCTGCGGCAGGTTGGCCGCCTCGGTGAATCCACCGGCGTGGCTGGGGAGATCGAGATAGTGCCGCTTGGCGTCGAGGTGGTGCCGTCCGTGGAACCAGAAGCCCGGTGTCGAGAACAACAGCAGACCGAGCGGGCTGACCCGAATGTCGACATAAGCCACCCGACCTCGGTCGCCGTGCTCGGCCATCTCCCGCGCATTGGAGAGGACGTTGGCGAATAGCAGCGCGGCGAGCACGACGGCGTATCCCGCACCGCACAGCAGCAGCAGCACGCCATGGGCCAGCACGATCGCGACCCGGTCGCGGCGGCACTGCGTCTCGAAGCGAGCCCGGCGTGTCGCACTCATCGCCTGCAAGGCCTCGCCGATATCGACCGGCGCGAAGCGCCCTCGCAGCGGGCCGATCAGAAAGAGATGCCGCAACCGGCCGGCGAACGTCGCCGTCGCCTGATAGCCGAGGCGGTCGGGATCGCGCTCGGTGCCGAGGTAGGCATGATGCAGCCGGTGCGCCAGCCGCGCTCGAGTGTAGCCCAGCCCGCCGAGCCCATGCAGGGCGCTGGCGACCGCGCTGCCGAGCCATCGCGGCCCGTAGGGGAGGTGATGAGCGAAGTGGTGCAGCAGCCCGATGTTCTGGCACCAGGCAACGGTCGCGACGACGAACAACCAAAGCAGCGCAGCGCCGCTGCCGATCCGACTCAACCACGGCGCAACGATCAACAACACCGCCAGCACCAGCCCGATATGCAACCAGTGCAGCGCATGCTTATGGCGCGACAGCAATGCCACCGATCAGATCTCCGGCCGCGCCTGCGCCAGCTCCTGCAATGCCCTTGCATCGCGCCCCACCTGCCGCAATGCCAGCTCCTGCTCGAACATCCGCCCCCGCGGCATCTCCTGCCGCGTCCGCCAATCGCTCGGCAGCGAGCGCCGCTCGCCGGCAAGACTCCGCCCGCCCTGGTGCGAGAGCAGATAGCCGAGATACGCCGCCAGTGCCTGCAGCGAACGCAGCCCCTCGCGCGGCTGCGCCAGTGCCTGCCGCAGCTTGCGCCACAGATAAGCGGGCCGAAAGAAGAAGCGGCGGTAGGCGCGGCTGCAGAACCGATCGATCTCCGCCGCCGGAAGCCCGGGAAGATTGAGCACGCAGCGATGCCCGCCGTCGTCGTCGAGCCACTGCTCGAAACGCTCGGTGGCGAGATAGCCGTTCTCGTGCGCCCAGCGGTAATACGTCGTCCCGGGGAATGGCATCACCGGGTAGAACTGGGCGCTGTCGGGCCGCAGCTCGAGCGCCAGCTCGAGTGTCTGCTGCATGGTCTGGCGCGTCTCGCCCGGGAATCCGACCATGAAGCAGCCGTGCACCAGGATGCCCAGCTCGCGCGCCGCCTGCACGAAGGCCTTGGCCTGCTCGAGACTCTGGCCCTTCCACATGTTCTTGAGCAGCAAACCGTCGCCGCTCTCGAAGCCGGTAGCGCAGCAGCGAAAGCCCGCCTTGGCCATCAACGCGAGAGTCTGCTTGTCGACGTTGACCCGGACATTGGCGAACCACGGCAGCCGTACTCCATGCAACTCGACCAGCCGCGCTACTTCCTGTGCGAAAGCGCGATCGGCGGTGAAGGTATCGTCCTCGAAGACGATCTCCTGCACCTCGGGCATGTTGTCCTGCACCCACTTCATCTCGCCGACGATCGAGGCGGGCGAGCGGGTGCGGTAGTGATGGCCGTGCATCACCTGCGGATAGACGCAGTAGGTGCACTTCGCCTGACAGCCGCGCCCGCCGATCAGCATCACCATCGGATGACTGGCGAGGGTGAAGGAATAGTGACGCGGATCGAGGAAGCGGCGGTAGATCGGCGCGATCCACGGCAGCGCATCGACGTCATCGATCGGCGGCCGCACCGGACCGCGCTGCGGTGTGCCGTCGGCGGCGCGTAGGCCGAGGCCTGGTATCGCCGCGAGCACCTCGCTATCGGCCCCGTCCGCGATCGCTCGAGCGAGATCGCGAACGGTGTAATCGTATTCGCCGATGGCGACGAAATCGATCCCGGGCCCTGCCGCCAAGGTCTCGCGCCACAGCGCGGTTACGTGCGTGCCGACCATGCAGACCCGCACCGCCGGCAGCTCGCTCGCGATCGCGGCAGCGACCTCACGGTCGTTGTTGGCGCTCGCAGTCGCCGTCTCGACGATGCAGAGATCCGGCTGGAACTGCTCGAGCCGAGCCAACAGCTCGGGCCTGTCGATGCCGGCCGCCGGGCAATCGTAGAGATAGATGTCACAGCCGTCCTGCTCGAGCACCGCCGCGGCGTGAGCGAGCCAGTACGGGTAGTACATCGTCCCGGAGCGAATCACCCCGGGGCTGCGCTGGCTGCGCGAGAAACGCGGCAGATACGGCGGGTTGATCAGCGCAACCCGCAACCGCGATCTCAACGCCATGGCAGCCAAGCTAACATCTTTCCCACCCCCCCGTGAATGCTTGTAGCTGCGCTCGGCAGAGCGCGGCTCAGAACCCGGGAGTCAACATCCGCCCCCCCGTGAGCACTTCTGCGAACGGGGGTCGCGCAGCGAAGCCTCGGCGAAGTTGTGAGGGTAAGGGAGGGGGCAATCGCCGGCGTTGGGCCGCAGGCGACGCCAACGGAACTTGCCCCTCCCTACTCTCGAGCGGTCCGGTCGAGGTCGACGAGAAACATCTTTCCGGTGATGCCGACGTGACGATACTCGACCAAGCGCACGTGGGGATTGCGCTCGAGCCACTCCCGCACCGCCCGCGCCTCTCCATGCGCCGCCGAGCCGCGATGTGAAAACCAGTCGTCGCAGTACAGTACCGTACCGGTCTGCAGCAACGGCGTGACGAACTCCAGCACCGGCACCGTCGATTCGTAGAGGTCGCAATCGATGTTGATGAACGCGGCTCGTTGCAGTCCCAACCGCGCTGCCGCCTCCGGCGTCAGCGTCTCGCCGAACCACCCGCCGACCACCTCGATCGAGCTCCCCGGACGCACCGCCGCGATGGTGCGCTCGAACTGCTGCCGCGACGAGGCGAAGTCGCCCGCTGCGAACAGATTGCCGTCGCTCGTCGACTCGACCCGGGGCAATCCTTGGAACGAATCGAAGGCGAAAAAGCGGCCAGGGAACCGCCCGTGCCGCGTCGCCCGGAATCCCTGCCGCGCCGCGCGCACGGCGTTGCGAAAAGTCTCGCCGCGAAACACGCCGAACTCGAGATAATCGCCCTCG
>DASPMH010000710.1:0-2686 GCA_035627175.1 Terriglobales bacterium
TTGCAGATGCTGGTTGTATCCACGCGCCGACCGCGAACAAGCACAAAATACCGACGAGACGATGGTTCATTGTCTGCCTCCTGCGAAACCAGAGTGCGAGCGTTGTGAAAAATTTCGCTCCGACTGGCGCAGTGCGACCGCCGTGCCACCCGCTGATGTGCGGGGCGAAGCTGCTGAGCAAGCTTGGCAAAGGCTCTTCTAGCAGAAGCTTCAGGCGCAGCGCGGCAAATTTCGCCGCGTCGCATCTAACGCACCGCGTCTTGGGGCAGCAGCAGTAAAGGAGTGCGAGCGCCGGTTAGTCGAAGATCAATCGAGCACCGTCGATTCGAGTACCACATCGGGGAGGATCGAGTATTCGACGTGGGTCTTGTGCGTCAGCGTCCGCCACTGCTTACCCTCCTGCCGCTGCATGTACTCGCGGTAGTCGGGCGCGCCAGGGAAACGGATGTTGTCCGCAACCACTACGCTGCCCGGATGCAGCCAGCCCGCCGTCAGCAGACGCTGGAGATCGGGCAGGTAGGCATCTTTGGCGTGATCGATGAACACGACGTCGAGCGAGCCAGGGCCGAAGCCATGCTCCGTCTGCATACGCTTGAGAGTCTCGCCGTCGCCGAGATATCCGACGACGAAGGTCACCCGGTCGGCGGCACCGGCGTGGGCGACAATGCGGCGAGCGATGTCGGCATTGGCAGGATTGAGCTCGACCGAGAAGAGCTTGCCCCCTGGCGGCAGCTGGCGAGCGATGCGCAGAGCGCTGTAGCCGACATAAGCGCCGAGCTCGAGCACTCGCAGCGGCCGCTCGCGGCGGATGACGTTGTCGAGGATCGCTCCTTTCTCGTCGCCGACGTTGATCAGAAAGCTGTGCTTGTAGGCGTATTCGTCGATGGCCGTGATCGCGGCATCGATATCGCCGGCGGGGGCGTGAGCGAGTACGAACCGTGCGGCTGCCTCTTCGCGGCCGTCGCCGACCTGCCATTCGCTGTTCAGGTGTTTGATGCCGAGCAACATCCGCAAAAACGACCAACGCAGCGGGCTCTTGTTCCAGCTCATCGACGACGCCATAGCTACGCCACCGATGGTGCGTCAATGCCCGGCGGGTGCTGCGGCGCCACCTTCGGGTTCGCTCATCGCAATTCTCTGCTATTGGTGCGTGACAGAGAGCTTGCGATGTCTTTGCGTAAAATTTTGAAATTTCCCGAGCCGATCCTAAAGGAGACGGCGAGTAGCGTCAGCAACATCGACGGCCGGGTCGACACCTTGGTCATCGACATGCTCGAGACCATGTACAACGCCCCCGGCGTCGGACTAGCCGCGCCTCAGGTCGGCGTTTCGGAGCGGGTGATCGTGCTCGACATCGATCCGGAGAATCCCGGCAAGAAGGTCTTCAAGCTGATCAACCCGACCATCGTCCAGCGCGAGGGGTCGATCGTTTGGGAAGAGGGCTGCCTGAGCGTCGTCGACTACACCGAAAAGGTCGAGCGCGCCCAACACATCTTGGTGCGCGCTTGGACTCCCGAGCAGAAGGAAATCGAGATCGACGCCGAGGATTTCTTGGCGGTCGCGCTGCAACACGAGATCGATCATCTCGACGGCAAGCTCTTCCTCGACCGCATCAGCCGCCTCAAGCGTGATCTCTACCGGCGCAAGGTCAAGAAGTGGATCCGCGAAGGCGTGCCGCTCGACGACCGCAAGCCTGCGGTTCACATCTGAGCCGCACCACCAATTGCGAAGGACACGAAGCTGAGGTTTTGCCGAGGATGGCGCTGCGATTGGTATTCTTCGGCACGCCGCAGTTCGCGGTACCGTCTCTGCAGGCACTGTTGGCTTCGCACCAGGTCGTCGGCGTCGTCTGTCAGCCCGACCGGCCGGCAGGCCGCGGCCAGCATCTGACGCCGCCACCGGTCAAAGAAGTGGCGACCGCAGCGGCAATCCCGATCTTCCAGCCGGAGAAATTGCGGCAGCCGGCGGTGATCGAGCAGCTGCAGCAATGGGCGCCGGAGGCGATCATCGTCGTCGCCTACGGCAAGATCTTGCCCAGAGCTATCCTCGATCTGCCCCGGCTCGGCTGCATCAATGTCCACGCTTCGCTGCTGCCCAAGTATCGCGGCGCGGCGCCGATCCAGTGGGCGATCTACCACGGCGAACCGACCACCGGCGTCACCATCATGCACATCAACGAGCGCATGGACGCGGGTGACATGTTGTTGCAGCGCAGCACCGCCATCGGCAGCCAAGAAACCTATGGCGAGCTGCAGCAACATTTGGCGACGATCGGGGCGCAGGCGCTGATCGAAACGATCGACGGCCTGATCGCCGGCAAGATCACTCCGACGGCGCAAGACGAGGCGCAAGCGACCTATGCGCCGCTGGTCACCAAGGAGAACGGTCGCATCGACTGGAACGCCAGCGCGGTGCAGATCGAACGGATGATCCGCGCCTTCCAACCCTGGCCCTCGGCCTACACCGGGCTCGACGGCAAGCGGCTGCAGATTCATCGTGCCGAGGTAGCTGCCGCTGATGCTGCCGGCGCCGCTGCCGGAACGGTGATCGCGGTCGACGAAGCGATCGCGATCGCTTGCGGCGAAGGCGTTCTGCGAGCGCACGAGCTACAGCTCGAGGGCCGCCGCCGTTTGCCCGCGGCCGAGATTGCTCGGGCAGGGGTGCTGCGCGTGGGAAGCCGTCTTGG
>DASPMH010000711.1:0-2101 GCA_035627175.1 Terriglobales bacterium
CCGAGCTGATTGGCATCAACAATCGCGACCTGCGTACCTTCGAAACGACGCTGGCGACGACCGAATCATTGATGCCGCGCCTGTCCTCGCTGGCGACGGTAGTCAGCGAAAGCGGTATCGACTCGCGTGCCGACATCGAGCGCTTGCAACGTGCCGGCGTGCATTGCTTCCTCATCGGCGAATCGCTGATGCGCGCGCCGGATCCCGGTGTGCGGCTGTCGCAGCTGCTCGCCACCGCGGCGTCCTAGCGGCGATGAGCACGCGGGTGAAAATATGCGGCGTGCGATCGCTCGCCGACGCTAGCGTCGCGGCAAATGCGGGTGCTTGGGCGGTAGGCTTCAACTTCTTTCGCCAGAGCCGGCGCTACCTCGCACCCGAGCAGGCGCGGCAAATCGCCGCGGCTCTGCCCGCCGAGGTGCAGCGCGTCGGAGTATTCGTCAACTCGCCGCGCAGCGAAATGGAAGCGATCGTGGAAACGGTCGGGCTGACCATGCTTCAGTTCCACGGCGACGAGCCACCGGAGCTCTGCTGCGACTGGCCTGTGCCGACGATCAAGGCGTTGCGCTGGCGCGATCGCAACACAGCTGTCGCGGCGCAAGCGTACGCCGTTGATTTCGTTCTGGCGGATGCCTATGTCGAAGGAGCTTTCGGGGGCACCGGAAAAAAGATCGATCCGGAGCTGTTGCGCGACATCGAGCCGGCGCGGCTGATTTTGGCCGGAGGGCTGACGCCGGACAACGTCGGCGAGCTGGTCGCCCGGCTCCATCCCTACGCAGTCGACGTCGCCAGCGGGGTCGAAAGCGAGCCGGGAGTCAAGGATGCGACCATGATCAGGAGATTCATCGAGAATGCCAACCTTACCTGACCGACACGGCCACTTCGGCGTGTTCGGTGGTCGCTATGTCTCCGAGCTGCTGATGCCAGCCCTGCTCGAGCTCGAGCAAGGATACGCCTTGTGGAAGCGCAATCCCGAATTCCGCCGCGAGCTGCGCTATCACCTCACCGAGTATGCCGGCCGCGAAACGCCGCTGTATTTCGCCAAGGGCCTGAGCGAGAAGCTCGGCGGAGCGAAGATCTATCTCAAGCGCGAAGACCTGTGTCATACCGGCTCGCACAAGATCAACAATGCCATCGGACAGGCCTTATTGGCGCGCAAGCTCGGCAAGCGACGGATCATCGCGGAAACCGGCGCCGGACAACATGGCGTCGCGACAGCGACGGTGTGCTCGCTGTTCGGTCTCGAGTGCGAGGTGTTCATGGGTAGCGAAGACGTGCAGCGCCAGGCGCTCAACGTCTTCCGCATGAAGCTGCTCGGCGCCAAGGTTCACTCGGTGTCGTCGGGCAGTCAGACCCTGAAGGATGCCATCAACGAAGCCCTGCGCGACTGGGTGACCTACGTCCGCACCACTCACTACCTCGTCGGCTCGACTATGTCGGCCCATCCGTACCCGATGATGGTACGCGATTTCCAATCGGTGATCGGCCGGGAGGCGCGCCGTCAGATCTTGAGAGCCGAAGGACGCCTGCCGGACGTGCTGATTGCCTGCGTCGGCGGGGGCAGCAACGCGATGGGTCTGTTCTATCCCTTTCTCGGCGATGCGGTGAAGCTGATCGGCGTCGAGGCCGGCGGCGGTGGTTTGGAGTCGGCACGGCATTCCGCTTCGATCAGCGCCGGCCAAGTCGGCGTGCTGCATGGCAAGAAGACCTACATTCTGCAGGACGAGCTCGGCCAGATTCGCAGCGCCCACTCGATTGCCCCCGGGTTGGACTATCCGGGAGTCGGGCCGGAACACAGTTATCTGCACTCGACCGGCAGGGCACAGTACGTCGCGGTCACCGATGACGAGGCAGTCGATGCTTTACGTCTGCTTGCCGAGAGCGAAGGGATCATCCCCGCACTCGAGAGTGCCCATGCCGTCGCCCAAGCGGTGAAAGTAGCACCGGATCTGCCTCAGGAGGCGATACTGATCGTCAACTTATCGGGGCGCGGTGATAAGGACATGCAGTCGCTGGCGGCTCATCTCGGGGTGACTTTGTGATGGATCGGATCGGTGAAACCTTCGCAACTCTCCGCCAGCAAGGCCAATCCGCACTGATTCCG
>DASPMH010000712.1:0-4783 GCA_035627175.1 Terriglobales bacterium
GAAGCGCACTCGGTCAAAGATTTCCTCGACGAGGCGTTCGGCTACGCCGATCTCGATTGGCGCAGTTACGTCGAAGTCGACGCGCGGTACTTTCGTCCGACGGAAGCGGACCTGCTCCTCGGCGACGCTTCCAAGGCCCGCCGCAAGTTGGGCTGGCAGCCGAAAGTCGGCTTCCGCGAGCTGGTCCGAATGATGGTCGACGCGGACATCCGTGCGGAGTTGGGGCGACCGCCGGACCGCGGCACGCCTCAGCGACGGGTGCCGCCGATCGGCACGCCGCAGTCATCGCAGACATAGCTCGCCGCTGCGCCAGCATCGGCGACATCCTCGAATTCGGTGTGTCGCGTGCCGTGCGACTCGAGGCACTCGGGACAAGGGCCCTCGCCGAGCTCGTCGACGCTCAGGGTGAGATGGCAGCGGATACAGCGCTTCTTCGGGCTTGGCGCCAGCAGCACCAGGGTCGCGTGAGGGCACTCCATGATCGCGAGGTTTGTAACGCCTGCCCCGCGAACAGGGAAGGCCGGCTGCCGAGGCTTTGCACGCCGATCGGCGAGTTGCCCAAAGCAGGCGCATCGAATAGCAGGGCGCGGCACATCGGAGGATTTGATGTCGACACCGATCGAGCTCAACGGCAGCTGTGACCCGCGTTTCAACGCGGTGCGCGATGCCTTTCGGGAAAACTTCGAGACCTTCGGCGAGACCGGCGCGGCAATCGCGCTGGTGGTCGACGGCAAGCCGGTCGTCGACCTGTGGGCGGGGTACCGCGATCAGGCGCGCACCCAACCATGGACCCCCGACACCATCGTCAATGTCTACTCGACCACCAAGGGGATGACAGCGCTCTGCGCCAACCGTCTGGCCGATCAGGGCCGGCTCGAGCTCGACGCGCCGGTCGCCAAGTATTGGCCCGAGTTCGCTCAGGCCGGCAAGGAGACGCTGCCGGTGCGCTACCTGCTCACCCACCAAGCGGGCCTGCCCGCGATTCGCGAGTTCCTGCCGTCGGAGGCGATCTACAACTGGGAGACGATGACGAGCGCGCTCGCCGCCGAGACGCCGTGGTGGGAACCGGGCACCCGCCATGGGTACCACGCCGTCACCTACGGCTTTTTGGTCGGCGAGGTCATCCGCCGCATCACCGGCCGCAGCCTCGGCAACTACTTTCGCGAAGAGATTGCCGGCCCGCTCGGCGCCGATTTCCACATCGGCTTGGCGGAAACCGAGGAGTCGCGGGTGTCGTTGCTGATCGCACCGCCGGCACCGCCGCCCGATCAGATGGATCTGCTCGCCGAGATCTTGAGGGATCCGACCTCGATGTTGGCGCGCGCCTTCCTCAATCCGCCTTTGCCGCTCGAGGCGCACGGCTCGCGCGCCTGGCGCGCTGCGGAGATCCCGGCTGCCAACGGCCAGACCAACGCGCGCGCCCTGGCGCGCATCTATGGTGTCCTCGCCAACGGCGGCAGCGACGCCGGCCGCACCATCCTCAGTCCCGCGGCGATCGCCCGCGCCGCGACGCCCGCTTGCGGCGGCCCGGACGCGCTGCTGCCGTTACACACCAGCTTCGGTCTCGGCTTCATGCTGTCCACCCCGACCGAGAAGATGGGTCACAACCCGCAAGCCTTCGGCCACGGCGGCATGGGCGGCTCGATGGCCTTCGCCGATCCGGTCGCCAAGGTCGGCTTCGGCTACGTAATCAACGAAATGCACACCGGTCTCTGGCTGATCGACCCGCGCGCCGCGGCATTGATCGACGCAGTCTATCGATCACTCTGACCGCGACGAAAGGAGGGGGGATGCGGACGGCCTCAAACCTCCCCCTGGCCCCCTCCTTAGAAAGGAGGGGGTTGATGACTCGTGTACTTGAGGATTTTGCGGGCCGCGGCTTCGAGGTCGACGGGGTGGTGCGGCTCGAGACGGCGCAGCCGCTCGATCAGCTGCTCGCGAGACGGTGGGAAGACTCGCGCCTGCGACGCGAACACTACCCGATTCTCACTGTCGTCGGCGTTCGTCACCACGATCTTGCCCTTGAAGGCGGTGTGGATGCGGCGGACGTAGAGGCCGTAGTCGTCATCGTCGGAGTGTAGATTGACCACCAGAACTCCGCCTTCGTCCAAACGCGCGGCGCAGTCGTCGTAGAAGGCGGCCCTGCCGACGCGCTCCGGCTGCCCGCCGCAGCAGAAGGCGTCGACCAGCAGCACATCGAAGAGGTCCTCGGTGGCGCGCAGGTAATCGGCGCCGTCGGCGCAGAGCACACGGAACTGCGGTCCGTCGGCGGGAATCGCGAACAGCGAGCGCATCCGGATCACCTCCGCGGCGATTTCGATCGCGGTGAAGTCGGCGGCGGGCAAGTGGGCGCGACAGTATTTGGCGAGCGAACCGCCGCCGAGACCGATCATCGCGATCCGCCGCGGCTCGGGTACGAAGAGCAGAAAGGCCATCATCAGCCGGGTGTACTCGACCAGCAGGCGCAGCGGCTCGGCAGTCGACATCCGGCTTTGCACGATGCCGTCTTCGAAGGCGAGCGACAGCGATTCCTGATCCTCGCAGAGCACTGGATGAGCCGTTGCGGTCGGGCGCGGCGTCGGCATGTCGGAGGAGATAACAATGTCGAAGCGGATGTGTAATGGGCTGCAAAGTCTTGGCAGTGCCCACAGGAGGCGAACATGAGGATCGGCACGGTCCGGGAGCTCTGGCGCTACCCGGTGAAGAGTATGGCTGGGGAACAGCGTGAGGCGGTGGCGGTGACGGCGTTCGGCATCGTCGGCGATCGGGGTTGGGCGGTCCGCGACGAGCGGCGCGGCGCGATCGTCGGAGCGAAGAAAGTTGCCGAGCTGATGCGCTGCTCGGCCCGCTACCTCGAGGAGCCCCGCTCCGGCAGCAATGCAGTGGCGGAGATCAGGCTGCCGGACGGCGGTGTCGTCCACACCGGCGACCCGCAAGTCTCGGCGCGATTGTCGCAAGCGCTGGCGCGCCCGGTGACGCTGTGGCCGCTGCTGTCGGCCGAGGCTCGTGACCACTTCCGCCGTGGCGCGCCGGACGACCCCGACATGGAAGCGGAGCTGCGGGCGATCTTCGGCCGCGCCGCGGACGAGCCGTTGCCCGACCTGTCGATCTTTCCTCCTGAGCTGTTCGAGTACGAATCTCTGCCGGGCACCTACTTCGACGCCTTCCCGTTGCTGCTGATGACGAGCGCCTCGCTGCGACGGCTGCAGAGCTTGGCGTCGGGCTCGCGCGTCGACGTACGCCGCTTCCGCCCGAACCTGGTGCTGGAAACGGAGGAGCAGGAGGGCTTTGCCGAGGAGGCGTGGCTCGGGCGGCAGCTGCGCATTGGCAGCGTCACGGTCGAGACGCTGGTGCGCTGCCCGCGCTGCGTCATGATCACCCACGAGTTCGCCGACCTACCGCGCGACCCCCAGATCATGCGCACCTTGGTGCGGGAGAACGAGGGCAACCTCGGCGTGTACGCACGAGTGATCGAGCCCGGTACGATCGCGCGAGGAGATGCCGCAGCTATCGTCTAAAAGTGTGCGCGCCCTTTCCGAGGAACTGCCGAGAACTGACATCGTCTCGTCTTCGTCCTCGGCTTCGAAGCTGTGAGTTGCGGCGCCGTGCCATCAGCAAAGGCGCTCAAATCGAGGTCGGAGGACGATTGAGGTCCTGGCGCGGTGAGAGACAGCGTTCGCGATTCGCGCGGTGGCAGCTACCGCCGCTGCGTCCCTGTCATTCGGCCCGCTCCTTATCTTTGAACTGTGTCGCGTCGTGGCGCGTGTTGGGGGCAGCAAATCGGGAGCTCCAACACCGCCCGGGCGGCTGGAGGTCGTTGACCAACTGGATCACCAAACCCGGTGCTTGATGGAGCAATTGCGTAGCGGCGACGGGCGCGAGCGCGAGTCGCGGACCCGCAGCGCGCAGCTTGATTGCCGTGCGACCGATGTCGCCGCTCTGAACCTTTAGGTCGGAGATGCTGTCGGCATTTCCTCCGAGGTAACGATACTTCGCGCCGCGCGAGCTGGTCTGCCAGCAAGGCCGGCCGGCGCACTGCTCGCCGGCTGGTACCCTCGCGCTGATGATCAGCTCGGCGACTCCGTCGACCTCATCATAGAGACAAAGCGCATACCCGGTGCCCCCCGATTGGCCCGGATTGCCGAGATCCGCGAGGCTGGTCGCGCCGCCGCGCAGCCACTTCCAATCAAGGCGGCTGCGCGCACCGCTCGGATCGTGACGGATTGCGATCGAGCTGATCCCTGCGCGGACGCAGTCGGTCCGCGGCATCGGCTGACAGGGCGGTACAGGCGTTGCGGTTGCGGTCACCGTCGGTGGCTGACTGAAGGTGGGTGTCAGGGTGATCGTCGAGGTGGCGGTCGCCGTCGGCGTACCGGTCGCGGTCGGTGTCGCAGTGGCCGTCGGCGACGCTGTCACCGTGCTCGTTGCGGTGGCGGTCGACGATGGCGTCGCGCTGCCGGTAGCGGTCGCACTGAACGATGGCGTCGGTGTGCTCGTCGGGGTCGCGCTCGGCGACGGCGTCCGGGTGCTCGTCGCGGTGGCGCTGGGCGATGGGGTCGGAGTGCTCGTCGCGGTGGCGCTGAACGATGGCGTCGGAGTGTTCGTCGCGGTGGCGCTGGGCGATGGGGTCGGAGTGCTCGTCGCAGTGGCGCTGGGCGACGGCGTCGCGGTGCTCGTTTCGGTCGGCATGGGCGAGGCAGTGGGCGTGCTCGTCTCGGTCGCCGAAGGGGTGGCTGTGCTGCTTGGTGTCGTCGTGGCTGTCGGGAGATCCGTGGCTGTCGGC
>DASPMH010000713.1:0-4226 GCA_035627175.1 Terriglobales bacterium
TGGAACGCTGATCCTCGGCACCTCGAACGCCCGGGTGTACCGCACCGACGTGCTCTTGGGCAGCGCGACCTCGGTTGCATCCCTCGGCATCGCAGGCATCGCCTTCGTCGGCTTCGCCCAGCCGGCCATCGTCACCGCCGCGCCGACCTATTCGCCGACGCCTACCGACAGCACACCTTCGCCGACACCGACCGACACGCCGACCCCGACGAGCACCGGAACGAACACGGCGACGCCGACGGCGACAATGACAGCCACGTCGACCCCTTCGACGACGCCAACGTCGACCCCGACCGCGACGGCTACGTCGTCGGCGACACGCACGTTCACGATCACCCGCACATTCACCCGCACGCCGACGATCACCAACACTCCCACCATCACCGAAACTCCGACGATCACTGCAACTGCGACGATCACCGGAACGCCGACGCACACGCGGACGCCGTCTAACACGGCGACGCCGGCGCCGACGCTGACCCCTACCCTGTCGCCGACGCCCTCCCTGACCTCGACGCCCACCGCATCGCCCACGGCAACTACCACGGCGACTGCGACCGAGACGCCGACGCCCTTGTTCAGTCCGACAGCGACGCGCACCTCGCCGCCGTACGCCGCTTTGATCCAGGGCGACGGTGCAGGCGCTTATTACCGCCTCGACGAGTCGTCCGGCGCGGTTGCGATCGACTCGAGCGGCAACGGCCTCGACGCGGCGTACGTGTCCACCGGCTCCCTGCTCTATGACCAACCGGCGGTGCCGCCGCTGCAGACCAGTGCTTCGATCGGCGTCGCCGGCGGTGCGGCCGTGGTGCTGCCACCGACCAGCAGCGGCGCGAGCGAAACCATCGAGGGTTGGTTCCAGCCGAGCACCGAGCCGGCGGCGCAGGCGCTGATCGTCAAGGTCGACGGCAACGGTGCGTGGAGCCGGATGCTGTGGATCCGCCATCGCCAACCGACGTTCACCTTCCGCATCGGACCGGCACAGCTCGATTTCTCTGCGCCGACGCTGGTCGAGGCCGATGGCGCCTATCATCTCGCCGCCGTGGTCGACGGCAACGGCGCCACCACGACGGTGCGCCTGTACGTCAACGGCATCGAAGAGTGGGCGCAGACGGTCGCCGGTACGATCACTGATACGCATCGCTGGCAGATTGGTATGCCGGGCGGCGGCGGCCTTGCGCCGTTCACCGGCAGGATCGACGAGGTGGCCTTCTACGATACGGCGCTGAGCGAAGCGCAGCTGCGCGCCCACAGCGAGGCCGGCGGCGGACCGATCGCAGTGGTCACCAGCACACCGACATGGACGCCGAGCGCCACCAGGACACCGAGCCCGAGCGGAACGCCGACAGCGAGTGCGAGTGCGACCGCCTCCGCGACTGCCTCCGCGAATGCGACTGCCTCCGCGAGTGCGACTGCCTCCGCGAGTGCGACGCCGTCCGCGACCGCCACCGCGTCCGCTAGCGCCATCCCGTCCGCAAGCGCGACTGCGCCGGCGAGCTCGACTCCGACCATCAGCGCGACGCCGACGGCTACCCTGCCGCCTACGGCTACCGCAACCGAAACGCCCGTGCCGCTCTGCGATCCCGCGCCGCGGCCGGATTGTTTTCAGTCGGCGCTCAGCTCGATCGCCGTCCGTTACGATGTCGAGGGCCGGCGGTCGAAGCTCGACTGGAAGTGGTCGCGCGGCGACGCGGTGTCGCTCGCCGAGCTCGGCAATCCCGAGTCGCCCGGCGGCACCGGCTACGCGCTGTGCGTCTACGATGAGGTCGACGCGTCGCCGGTGCTGGTCATGACGGCAGCGATTGTCGCCGGCGAGACGTGCAACGGCGACTCGTGCTGGTCAGCGACCAGCCGCGGCCGCAAGTATCGGAACAAGGCGGGCAACGCCGACGGAGTCGTCGACCTGCGCGTCGACAGCGGAGAAGCGGGGCGAGCGAAGATGAAGCTCAAGGCCAGCGGCGCGGCATTGCCTCTGCCTATGCCGGTGTCGCCGGGGCAGCTGCTGCAGCAGCAATTCGGGCTGACGGTGCAGCTGACCAATGACGTCGTCGACGGCGGAAGATGCTGGAGCGCGCGATTCGAGCGGCCGAGTCGGCGCAACGACAGCACCCAGTTCAAAGACAAGCATCGCGCCGAATAGCGCGGGCGCGTCTGCGATCGACGCGCGCGCTCTCCGAGCGCACTTGGTTTACCGGAGCGCGGCGCTGCCACTGCGTGCGCCGCGGGTGGCGCGCTCGGAGAGCGCGCGCTACAGCAGGGAGAAGCGGCGGATCAGGTCGGTCTTCTTGAATTTGCCGGGGCCGATCTTGGGGAGCTCGTCGACTATCTCGATCGCTGCTGGGACCTTGTGCGGGGCGAGGTGGGCGCGGGCGTAGGCGAGTAGTTGGGCGATGTCGAGCTGCGCGCCGCCGGCGGCGACGACCACCGCGACGATACGCTCGCCCTGGTCCGCATCCGGCACTCCGATCACTGCCACCTCTTCGACCTCCGGAAAGCGCTGCAGCACTTCCTCGATCTCGCCGGCGCCGACCTTGAAACCCCGGGTTTTGATGATGTCGACCGACTTCCGGCCGAGGATGCGGAACTGCCCGTCCCTCTCGCGCACGGCGACGTCACCCGAGCGCAGGTAGCCCTGGCACATCGCCCGCGCCGTCTCCTCGGGCCGGCGCCAGTACCCGCCGAAAAGATTCGGTCCTTTGATCAGGATCTCTCCCGGGACATCGTCGCCGACGTCGACCAGCTCGCCGGCATCGCAGCGATCGCTGTCCACCAGGCGCACCTCGACCCCCGGCAGGGCACGTCCGACGACGCCGGCGCGGCGGGTATCGTCGTAGCTCGTCGACAAGGCAAAGGCGCACTCGGTCATGCCGTAGCGGTCCATCAGGGCCGCGCCGAAACGCTGCCGAAAGCGCTCGTAGGTCGTCGGATTGAGCGGCGCCGAGCCGCTGACCCACAGCCGCATCCGGCTGAGGTCGGCGCAGCGCAGCTGCTCCTCGGGCACTGCAACCAGGCGGTTGTATATCGTCGGCACCCCGAAGAACATCGTCGCCTGGTGCTGTTGGAGATCGCTCAGCACCTTGTCGAGCTCGAAGCGACGGCGCAGCACGATGCTCGAGCCGATCATCAGGCTGGCGAGGATGCCGAGGCCGAGGCCGTGCAGGTGGAAGCATGGCAGCACCAGCAGCAAGCGGTCGGCCTCGGTCCACTGCCACGTGTCGGCGACGGCGCGGAAGTTGGTGACCAGGCCGTGGTGAGTCAGCACCGCGCCTTTCGGGCGGCCGGTGGTGCCGGAGGTGTAGACGATCAGGGCCGGGAATCCCCCGCGCCTTTGGCGCTGCCCCCTTTGGAAAAGGGGCCGCACACGCGAGCCTGCGCTGGCGAGAACGGCTTGGTGGGCTGGAGTTAGGATTGTGGCTTTCGCTTCCGAGTCTTCGAGGACGTAGAGCAGCTCTTCGTCGGTCAGAGCGGGATTGATCGGGACCAGTACTCCGCCGGCGCGCAGCACGGCGAGGACGGTGCAGACCAGCTCGGCGGAATTGGCGAGGCCGACGGCGACGTGGCCACCGGCTTCGACTCCCTGCTGGCGAAGATTCTCGGCGATGACGCGAGAGCGCTGGTCGAGGTCGGCGAAGGTCAGCCAACCTTCCTCGCAGTGCAGAGCCGGCGCATCCTTGCGCCGCGCCAGCGTGGCGACGATCGCCGCGGCGAGATTGTCGGACGCGGTGGCGGCGGAGCTCACCGCAGCTTGGCGAGCAGGCGCCGCAATACCGGATCGGGCAATAGACCGGTGACGTCGCCGCCGAGACGGGCGACTTCCTTCACCAGCCGCGATGAGGTGTAGAAGTGACTCTCGCTCGCTGCCATGAACACCGTCTCGATGTGCGACTTCAGATGGCGGTTCATCATCGCCATCTGGAACTCGTACTCGAAGTCGGAGACCGCCCGCAGGCCACGAATGCTGACCCGGGCGCCGACCTGCTCGCAGTAATCGACCAGCAGCCCGGTGAAACTGTCGACGGTGACGCCTTGATGATCGGCGAGCGCCTCGCGGGTGATCTCGACCCGCTCGGCGGCGGTGAACAGGGAGTTGCTCTTTGCGGGGTCGCTGGTGGTGTTGGCAATCGCGATCACCACCTCGTCGAAGACGTTGAGGGCGCGCTCGATCACATCGATATGGCCGAAGGTGATCGGGTCGAAGGACCCGGCGTAGACGGCCCGCACCGGCT
>DASPMH010000714.1:0-3133 GCA_035627175.1 Terriglobales bacterium
GAGTCGGGCGTACACCTCCTGGCCGCTGATATCCGGCAGGCGCACGTCGAGGAAGATCGCATCGAACTTCTCGCGACCGATGATCTCGAGAGCCTCCGCTCCGGTCGCCGCGCGCTGAACCGTCAGCCCATCGTGGACCAACATGTCCTCGAGCGAGGCGGCTACTTCCGGCTCATCATCGACCACCAGGACGTTCCGTGCCGCGGCCGCGATTTGTTCCGAGGCCGGCGGCAGACGCAGACAGAAGCGGGTGCCGACATTGGCCTGCGAGCTGACGGTCAAATCGCCGCCGTGAGCGCGGACGATGGTGAAGCTGACGCTCAGCCCCAGCCCGGTCCCCTTCTTCTTGGTCGAAAAGAACGGATCGAAGATGCGCTGCAGGTTCTCTTCCGGAATGCCGCTGCCGGTGTCCTCGACCTCGAGCAGCACGGCGCTCCGGCTCGACTTGGCGCTGATGCGCAGATTGCGCTCGCCGACCTTGCCTTCCATGGCGTGGATCGCGTTCTTGAAGAGATTGACCAGCACCTGCTGGATCTGCTTGCGATCGGCGAGCGCGGGTCGCAGATCCTTGGCGAAGCGCGTATCGAGACGCACGCCCGCCTGCTCGATCTCGGGCTCCATCAGCTTGAGAGTATCGCGGGCCAGATCGGCGAGGTTGACCGGCAGCCGTTCGGGTTCCTTCGGTCGGCCGAAGCCGAGCAGCTCCTCAATGATCGCCGAGATGCGGTGGGCCTGGGTCTCGACCGATTTGAGGGCGCCGCGCAGCGCCTTGACGTCGGCGGAGGAGCGCACCGATTCGACCTGGCCGATGATCCCGGTCAGCGCGTTGTTGACCTCGTGAGCGACGCCGGCCGCAAGCTCGCCCGCTGCCGCCAGGCGATCGGCTTGGCGTTGCTCGCGCAGGTGCTTGGCGCGTTGCAATGCCGAAGCGGTACGCGCCACCAGGCGGTCGGCGAGACGCAGATCGTTGGTGGTGAAATTCTGTTGCCCGCTGGTACGGGCAAACTGCAGGACGCCGTAGAAATCACCTTCGGCGTAAATCGGAGCGGTCAGCAGTGTCGGCGCATCGGGCGAGGGCATGCGGCCGCCGGTCCGGGGGGCGATCACGGCGCAGTGGCCTAGCCGGCGCACCCATTCGAGATCGGGCTCGTCGGCGGGTGAGATGCGCAGGCCGCGCAGCTGGCGGGCGCGGTTCTGATCGAAGCCGGAGACTTCGCTGCAGTAGTAGTTCTGCGAACGCTCGTCCCAGAGCAGGATCAGACAGTAGTCCCACCACAGCACGCCGCGGGCGATCTCGACCACCTTGTTGAGAATATCGCGCGCATCGGAGAAGCCGCTCAGCGTCTCGGCGACGCCGGCGAGCACCACGGTTTCGGTGTGTGCCTCGTCGGCGCGGTCGGCAGCGGCCTTACTGCTCTCCATCTCTCGCGCGATCAGGCTGCGGCGGGTCGCCGCGTCTGCCATCTCGCGAAACATGCTGTGCTCATGGAGAGCGACACGGCGGAACAGCCACACCGCACCGACCAGGATGCCGGTGAGGAAAACCAGCCGGAAGGTGTAGCTGACGCTTTCGAGAGCGGGCGGCGGAGCGGTTGCGATGAGAGGAGAAGTGAAGACGATGCCGCCGGCAAGCAACAGGATGGTCGCCGTCGCGAGTGCAGCGACGCGGTAACTGTAGAGCAGGCCGTAGCCGGCGACCTTCATCGCGCCGATCAGCACCAGCGGGCTCGCCAGCCCGCCGGTCAGCCCCGCCGCGAGGATCATCGTCGTCACATTGACGATGACATCGGAGAACAAGTACGGCGTCGGCATGCGCCGTTGCCGGTAGTGCAGCGCAAAAAAGGTGTTCAGCAGGAAATAGAGAATGAAGACCGCATGTACCGACCACCACAACGGATCGTGCGGGGCGAGCCAGCTGACCAGCAGCCAGGCACCCGCACCCTCGAAGACGCGAAAGCCCAGCAGCGGGAAGGCTGTTTCCTGGACCAGGTCACGCTTGAGGTCTCGCGTCAGCGAGAATGGAGCACGGCGCGCGCTCCGCGTCATGTGCTGAACCTACTGCGGCGCCGACCGCAGGCGCAAGCGGGTTGCTTGCGGCGCGGCTCAGCTCTCGTTGTTCTTGCGGCGCAGCAACGGCGCCTTGGTCGGCTTGTCGGGCTCCGAACCGGTGCACGGCGAGAAGCTCGGCGGCAACAGGTAGATCGCGAAATGCTCGTCTTCCTTGCCGGTCGAATCGGTGCGCTGGCCGAGCTCGGTCAGGATCGGCTTTTGGCCCTTGCGCTCGTCGGTTGCCCCCAGCATCAGACGGAAAGTCCCCGCTTCGCTGGTCTTCGAGCGCACGCCCCAGCCGTTGGGCAGCAGCATTTTGACGAAGCGGTTGGCCACCGGCTTGCCGTCCTTGTCGACGAGCTTGCCGGTGAAGTGCAGGTCGTAGGGATACTTGATCACCGCCGGACCCGCGGCGCGCATCAGGCACGAGCCACAGGGCTTGTCGCCGAGCCAGCCCTCGGCCGCGCCGGGATCGCACTTGCCGGGTTGAGGGCCATTCTTGCAGTCGTTGCAAAAGACGGCGACCGCGTAGAGCTTGCCGTCCGCGTCGCGAACCTCGACCTCGTTACGCACCGGTTGCGCTTGCACCGCCGCCACCAACCACAGGCTACCCAAGAGAACGACCATCCACTGCTTCATGAGCTCTCCTCACCAATCGCGCGCGAATTTTCCAAGGCGCGCGCATCTATATAGGACGGCATCCGGGGGCTCAATACGATGAGCGCGCCGGCTCCGCTGTACCGTGCGCTCGGAGAGCGGCGCACGGTGGCGGTGGGGCGGGCGTGCTCGGCCCCCCACCCACCGGGTCCGCTCGGAGAGAGCGCGCTACAGCGATGATCTCGAGAGCAGCGCCTTCAGCTCGTCGCGCAGGATACGCGGCAGGCGGATCACGCTTTCGACGATGCGCACCTCGGGGATGCGTTCCGCCAGGTGGGCATCGGCCTGGTACTCCGGATCGCGACCGCGCAATTGCTGAAAGGCGCGCAGCACCTCAGGGGACATCGGCGCGACCGCGGTACCCTGCATCGCCAGGATGCGATGGCTCGGCGCGGCGAGAGCGAAGTAGGCGGCGCCGTAGGTTCCA
>DASPMH010000715.1:0-2396 GCA_035627175.1 Terriglobales bacterium
AGCTGATTCCGCTGGCCGCACGCGTCATCGCCGTCGCGGACACCATTGACGCCATGAGTTCAGAGCGACCGTACCGACCCGGGCTATCGCCGGAACAGGTGCGTGCAGAGATCGTTCGCTGTCGTGGAAGACAATTCGATCCTGCCATTGCTGATAGGGTGCTCTCGAGTGAGGTCTGGATGCGCATCTTCCCAGAGCGCGTTGAGGCGCCCTCAAGCCCGCTGATCTTGATTCGTCGGGATCGCGTCGCGGTCTAGCCCGAGCGGAGTCGGTCCTGACCAGACGAGTATCGACGTACCCCAGTGAATGCGCGCTTCGAGCGCCGTCCTGCGAGATGTCGATCGATCACCTGCTCAGCGGTCGACGATTCTCCTACTGCAATCAGCGCGTCGGCGTATGCCTCGACGATGCAGTCGTCTGCGCAATTGCCGATTCGTTGAGCGCATGCTTCCCGCAGTCGGCCTAACTCCTCTTCCGTGGCTGACCCGCGACGCCTCATCTTGCTGCACAGCAACAGCGAAGAAGCGGTGACGCAGAACCCCGAGTTGGGTGACTCAGGCAGCAACTCCAGCAACTTCCGGTAGCAGGCCTCCGCCTGATCATCTTCACCGGCCTTCAGTCGAAGGCGAATCTCGTTGAGCAGGAACACGGGCGAAACCTGAGAGTGCTCATGTTCTCCTCTCGCGGCGATGCTTCGCTCGTGCCACAGCTTAGCTTCGTCAAGCGCGCAATCGCTGAGCGCCACAGCGCACGCGAATGCTGATAGGGTGAACTGCAAACGACGACTGCCAACTGCCACCGCGGCTTGATAGGCGTCCTCCGAGATCGCTAGCGCCTGCGGCCGCATTCCGCAGCGGCCGAGTGCTACTACAATATTGGCGCTCTGCGAGAGAGCCCCCACCTCGGCGAGCCGTTGCCGAAGAATCTCCCACCGAGCAAGAGCCAGGTTGATCGCTCGGTCGATGTCGCCGAAGGCTGTATGGTAGATTAGCTCGATGGGATTATCCGACCGCTCATCGGCGGTAAGCAACTCTAGAGCTGAACACGCGTCCTCGAAGACGACGTGGGGATTCCATGAGCTCGGCCCGGTGTCTGCAAGCACCAATGCAAGCCGCGCAGCTTCTAGTCTCACTCTCGGACCAGGGCTCAGAAGCAGATCGCGAATCGCGGCCTCCAGCGTGAGGGACTCCTCCCCCGACCGCCAGCGCGCCATTAGGTCGTAAAGACGAATGGTGTCGAGTGCTGGATGAGTAAAGGAATGTCGTGCGCACTCCGCGAAGAGGCGATCCGCCGTTGCCCTAGTAAGCGCAGAATCTACGCTGCTCTCTGCGAGGGAGAGGATTGTCAGTCCTATATGAATGCGCTCTTCTGACGAAGGGGCGATATCGAATGCGCGCTGGAGCAGCTGGATTGCCGCCTCGTGTTGGCCAATGGCTGCCAGCTGCGAACTTGCTCGCCGAAGTGATTGAGTGGCCTTGAGGGCCTCCTCGGCGTGAAGCCAGTGCTCTGCGCATGACAAGGCCATGCCGGGAGAGGTAGCCTCCGATTCTGCGGCGAGACACTCCGCCGCGCAGCGATGCAGGAGCTGCCTGACTGCGGGCGTGGCGCGCTGTAGAATCAACTCGCCGATTAGGGGATGCGAGATCGTGAGGCTGCTGCCACACGCGCTAACCAGCGACGTTGACTCCAGTTGTGAAAGCGCTAGTAGCAGTTCTCGTCGTCCCATTTGCACCATACGAACAGCTCGACTGACGGATGCGTACGGTCCGAGCAGCGCGAGGGCGGCCAGAAGATGCTCTGCCTCAGTACCGAGGTTCGCCAGTCGGCTATGGAGTAGTTCCAGGAGCGACGTCGGGACCTGCCCCACCTCCCGATGCACCGCGTAGTGCCGCGCCAGCTCGTGCAGAAAGAACGGGTTCCCCTGCGCCGTGCTCACGCCCCATGCCACCACCTGCGGCTCCGTCGGTACCGACAATTCCCGGAACTGCGCCGTCAGCAGCCGCTCCGCGTCCGACGTCGCCAGCCCGAGGAGCCGGATCGCACGCGTCCGATCCGGGAAGGGGAGCGCCGGCATCGGGTCCTCCGTCGCCCGCCAGGTCGCCAGCAGCAACAGCCGCCGCTCCCGCCGCTCCGACAGGAGGTCGCCCAGCACCATCGTCGACACGCGGTCCAGCCACTGGGCGTCCTCGATCACCAGGATGAGCGGCGCCTCCGAGGTCACCGCGTCCAGCAGCTCGCTGAGCGCCCGCGTGATGCACGCCGCCAGGTACTCCGGGTCCCGCATCTCCGCCGTGATCGGCTGGTCGAGCTGCGGGTCGAAGGTCACCAGCCGCTGGAGGTACCGCATCGCATCGGGCGAGGTGCCGAGCGCGCCCGGGAGCCGGAGCAGCGGCGGC
>DASPMH010000716.1:0-6861 GCA_035627175.1 Terriglobales bacterium
CGCCGGCGCCTGGCCTGAGCCCGCCGCATCGACGACAAAGGAAGGACCGGATGAGCACCACCAACGTGACCGTCGAGATCGCCGAGTGGATCGAGAAGGTTCGCTTCGACGACATTCCGCGCCGTATCACCGAGGAGGCGAAAAACCAGGTCCTCAGCATGATCGCGGCGGTACACGCCGGCTACTTCTCCGAGGTGGGACGCGCCATCCGCCGCGCCGCCAAGGACTGGAATCCCGGCAAGGAGGCGACCATCATTCCCGCCGGCGAGCGGGTCGCCATCGGCGATGCCCTGTTCGCCAACTGCGCCCTGGCGCAGGCACTCGACTACGACGATCACCTGTTCGCGGCACACACCGGCGCTTCGGCGGTGCTGGTTACGCTGGCACTCGCCGAGAAGATCGGATTCTCCGGCAAGGAGTTTCTCACCGCCCAGATCGTCGCCAATGAAATCGAAGGCCGTCTCGGCGCGGCCTTGCTCGACTGCGGCCAGCAGTCGCAGTCGCTCGCCGTCGGCCATCTCGTCGGCAGTGCGGTGATCGCCGCGAAGATCATGGGCTTCGAGCGCGACAAGATCGCCAGCACCCTCGGCCTCGCCTTGGCCTTCCCCAATGCCTCGCTCGAGCCGGCGTATTTCGGCTCGGACGCCAAGGCGCTGGTCGCCGCTGCCAGCGTTGCCAACGGCGTGCGAGCCGCACAATTGGTCGCCAGCGGGGTCGTCGGTCCGATCGACGTGCTCGAGAATCCTCGCGGCCTGCTCGCCTCGTTCACCCATCATCCCTTCCACAACGCCTTCTCCGGGCTGGGCACCATCTGGCTGACGGAGACGCTCTGTTACAAGCCGTACCCTGGTTGCGCCGCCATCGACGGCGCCCTCGATTGCGTCCTCGATCTGGTGCGCCAGCATTCGATCGACAGCAAGAAGGTCAAGGGCGTGCAGGTTTCGACCGTGCCCTACGTGCTCGAGACCGATAATCTGATCCGGCCTTACCTGAAAGGACCGGACACGCTGCCGAGCACGTTGAACTTCTCGGTGCGCTACAGCGTCGCCGCGGCCCTGGTCGATCGCGAGCTGAGCGCCCGGCAGTTCACCGCCGAGCGCGTCCGCGACCCTGCTACCTGGGATCTCGCCGAACGCGTGGTCTTGTCGCTCGATCCGGCGATGACCGAGCGGGCCCGCTCGGCAGCGCTGGTGCGCAACCCCGGTGGCAGTGAAGGCGAGCGCGTTCTCGAGTTGGACCAGATGCGGCTGAACCAGTACCGCCCTGCGGTCGGTGCCAAGGTCCGTATCGAGCTCCACGATGGCCGCTCGTTCGAAGCCGAGCAGGAGATTCCGCAGGGTGCCGCCGGTAAGATGTTCGACGATCGCCGCAAGGTGGTGCAGGACAAGTTCCGTCGCGAAACTCGTTACACGCTGAAGAAAGAAAAGATGGAGAAGGCGATCGACGCGATTCTGCACATCGATCAGTCGAACGCCGCCGGCTTGCGCGAGCTGGTCCGGCTCTGTTGCAGCGAGCGCAACTGATCGCCTCGTGAGTAGCGCCGTTCCTCTGCTGCAGGCGGAGTCGTGGCAGGCGATTCCGGGACTGCTCCACGGTTTCAGCCAGCGCTCCGGCGGTGTCAGCAGCGGCCCGTTCGCCAGCCTCAATTTGTCGCTGGCGGTCGGCGACTCGCCGGAGTGCGTCGCCGAGAATTGGCGGCGGCTGGCGCGATCCGGCGGCCTCGCTGGCGCGCCGGTGCGTATGCACCAGGTGCACGGCAGCGAGGTTGTCCGCGTCGACGAACCGCCGGCAGCCGCGCCGGTGGCCGATGCCTTGGTGTCGGACCGCGGCGTCGCTTTGGCGGTGCTGACGGCGGACTGCGTGCCGATCCTCCTGGTCGATCCTTCGACGCGAGCGATCGCCGCGGTGCACGCCGGCTGGCGCGGTACGGTAGCTGCCGTCGCGCGGCGAGCCGTCGAGTCGCTGGTGTCGCACTACGGTGCCAAGGTGGAAGAGCTGCGCGCCCTGCTCGGACCGTCGATCGATGCCTGCTGCTATCAGGTCGGCGCGGCCGTGGGGGAGGCCTTTCGGCAGCAGTGGGGGCGGCTGCCGCGCAGCTACCGCAGCGATCGAGGCGAGGAGCACAAGGCTCATCTCGACCTGCGCGATGCCAACATCGAGATGCTCGGTGCCGCCGGGGTGTTGGCGGAGCATATCGAGCGCCTCGGGCCGTGCACGGCGTGCGCCGCGGATCGCTTCTTTTCGCACCGAGCTTTGCAAGGAATCTGCGGTCGTCAGGCCGGCTTGATCGGCTGGCAACAGCTCTAAGCGCCGCGCGTAGCTTGGATTGGCCCGCGGGCTCTGTTAGGGGCGAGGGCGAGGTGATCGTGATGAAGCGCACTGCCATCGCTCTGCTTGTCGCCCTGCAACTCTCCGTCGCCACTGCCGCCAGCGCGGCGATCGATGAGTACGACGACGACCAGTCGCACCCTCTGCGCATGGTCGCCTACGTGCTCCATCCGGTCGGCTACCTCGCCGAGTGGCTGTTCTTTCGGCCGTTCCATTACGTCGTTGCCGCCGCCGGACCGGTCTTCGGTCACACTCAGCACGGCCGCAAGAACGTCGAGCGCTGACGGCGCAAGCCGCCGAGCTCCGGCTCGCGGATGTATCGCCGCAAAGATGCTTACTATCACCGCGCCAAGGAGTCGGGCTTCCGCTCCCGCGCGGCGTTCAAGCTGATCGAGCTGGCCCAGTCGGAGCGGCTGTTTCGTCCCGGTGACACAGTGCTCGATCTTGGTGCCTGGCCCGGCGGCTGGGTCCAGGTCGCTGCCAAGCTGGTTGGCCCGCAAGGCCGGGTGATCGCTGTCGATCGCCGCGCTATCGAATCGGTCGCCTTGCCGAACGTGATCACCATCACCGGAGACCTCTTCGATGCCGAGATTGCCGAGCAGGTGCACGCGGCAACCGGCGGCCGCATCGCATTATTGCTGTCGGACCTGGCGCCGTCGCTGACCGGTGTGCGCGCCCGCGATGAAGCCGAGGCGACACGACTGGTCGAGCTCGTGCTGTCGTATGCCGACCGCGGCTTGCTACGCGGCGCAAGCCTCTTGACCAAGCTGTTCATGAGCGGTGATTTCAAACAGGTGGTGGGGCAGATCGAAGCGCGTTTCGAGCAGGTTCGCATCTTGCGACCCGACGCGACCCGCAAGGGCTCGGCGGAGCTGTACGCTTTGGCCCGACGCTTCCGCGGCGTTCCTGAGTAACTTAGTACACTCGTCTGTTTAGTAATTGACTAACATCGTCCGCTTTGGACAGATGGTGGTGAGGGAGTCATCATGATTGCAGCAATGCTTGCTCGTCTCCGTTCTCATCGCCGCTGCGTCGGCGTCGATCTCGGCGCGACATCGATCAAAGTCGTCCGCGTCGACCTGGAGCGCGGCCGGCCGAGCCACGCCCTCGCTTGCGTTCGGCCGACCCCGCGCGGGGCCTTTGAAAGCTATCGGATCAGCGATCCTTCCGCGCTCGGTGAAGTGCTGCGCGATGCGCTCGGCGAAATCCGCGCTAGAGACATGCCCATCGCCATTGCCCTGCCGGCGCCGGCGGTGATGATCAAGCGGTTGCAGCTCGGCCGCGGCGAGCTGCGCCGCGTCGCCGAGCGGGTTCGCACCGAGATCGAAACGGTCATGCCGGAACATCGCGACGAGTTGGCATTCGACTTCCAGATCGTCGGCGACACTCCGAGCGCGGGCGCCGTCGAGGTACTGGTCGCCGGTGCGCGGCGCGAGCTGATCGAGAGCTATAAGAAGGCAGCGGCAGAGGCGCGGGCGCGGCTGGCGGTGCTCGATCTCGACTACTTCGCTCTGCAGAACGCCATCGAATGGCACCCCCAGCCGCCGACCGGCGGCGGCGTGCTGCTGTTGCATGGTGGCTTCCGCTACACCGTGCTCAACGTGGTCGTCGGCGGCCGCTCGCTGTTCACCACCGCCATCGAGCTCGGCGCGCGCTCGCTCGCCTCGGGCGAGCTCGGTCAAAGCGGCGAGGGGGGGATGGCGGAGTTCATCGCGGGATTCTGCGATGACGTTCATCACACCCTCAACTTCTATTGCTCGTTCGTGCGCGAGCGGCCGCTCGAAGCGACCATCCTCAGCGGTGGCTTGGCGCACGTTCCGGGCCTGGCCGAGGCGCTCAGCGCCAGGCTCGGCAATACCGTTCGCATCCTCTCGCCCTTGCCCAAAGAGATCGTTGCCACGGCCGAGCTGGTCCGCCAGCCCGAGCTCGCGGTGGCCGCGGGGCTGGCGACCCGCGCGGTGGGCGACCAATGATCTCGCTCAACCTCTACGATCGTCGCTCCGGCGCGACGCCCGGCCGGATCGCCATGATCCTCGCTGGCGGCGGGACCGGGCTTGTGCTCGCAGCGTTGGCCGCGGCGCATGTGCAGCTGTACGCCGAACGCGACGCCGCGCGTGAGCAGGTCGCTGCGCTGGAAGTTGCTATCGCCGCCGCTCGCCAAGCTGGCGGTGAGGAAGAGAGCCTGCTGCGCGCCCGCGACGAGTTGCAGGCAGGGGCCGTTCGGGCCGAGCGCGAACGTTCCCGCTTGCCTGCTGTCGCGTGTCAGCTGCTGGCGCTGGCCCGCCTCTTGCCTGGCGAAGTCGTTCTGTCGGCAATCGCAAGCGCGTCCGGCACATGGACGCTGGAGGGAACCAGCCGCAGCCCCTCCGCATTGACTGCGCTGCTGGCGCGGCTGCCACAGGGCGGCTTCGCTGTCGAGGCGGTTACTGTTGGTGACGGCAGTACCGCGGCACAACCGCTGCAGTTCAAGCTCGATCTTCGCTTCGGCTGATCGTGCCATGGCGCTGGCGGCGGAGGAGATTGGGGGCGGGTTTGCGGCGCTGCCATCGATCACCCGAGGGCAAGCGTTGGCAGGACTCGCCGCCGCGGCATTGGCCTACGGCTATCTGCTGCTGATGCCTCTGGCGGACGAAGGGGCGAGGTTGCAGGCCCGTAGCGCCGAGTTGGCCGATCAGCTGGCGCGTGCCTCGGAACAGAGCCGGAAAGTCGCGCAACTGCGCGCCGAGGTCGAGCAATTGCGAGCCTCGCCGGCGAGCTGGTCAGCGCCGGACGATTGGTTCACCGTCGCCTTGCGAGCGACGGTGGCGGGCACGGCTCAGTTGGTAGAGTTTCGCGAGGTCCCTTCCGCAGCGGGCGCTGGCACCGCGCTGACGGCGGTGACCGTACGTGGTCGCTTTGCGGATCTGACTGCCTTCCTGATCTCAGCGGTCGCAGCGCAGTTGCCGGAGTCGCCCGGCGATCTGCAGATGCGGCGGCAGGGTGACGGCAGCATCACCTTGACGCTCTCCCCGGGCGGCGATGTCGGGCCGCCGCCGGCCGATCTCTCCTGCGATCTCAACTTCGAGCGCGACCCGTTTGCAGCAGCGACGGTCGCCGGCGGCAACTCGTCTCCGATAGCGGCAGCTAGCCAAGACCTACGGGTCGTAGGAATCGCCCACAGCAGGGGCCGCGCCAGGGCGTTGCTGGCAGCGGCGGCACAGCCAGCGTTCCTTGTCTCTGTCGGCTCGACCGTCGGCGGCGCCACGGTTACCGAGATCGGCTCAGGTCAGGTGGTGCTGCGTTCGGCCGAGGGGGAGATCCGGCTCGCGCTGCCGGCAGACATCAAGGGAGAAAAGCGATGAGCCGACGGGCCTGGGGCTTTGCTGCCGGTGCGCTGCTCGTGATTGCGGCCGGCGGCTGTACGGCTGCGGGAGCAAAACCGGACCCGGAGGTGGATTTCGCCTGGGCGAACCGACCTGCGGCCGTGGCGCGGCAGGACGCAGTGCCGCTCGCGGCTGCCGCTGCCGGCGAATTGCCGTTACCTGAATCGCCGCCGCCGCGACGACAAAGCGACGGCGGGAAATCGCAACAGCTGCTGTCGCTCGACTTGCGCGATGCGGACGTGCGCGATGTCCTGCGCATGCTCGCCGATGTCGGTGGAGTAGGTCTCGTCGCCAGCGAGGATGTTCAAGGTACGGTCACCATTCGCCTGCCGGACCAACCGTGGATGCAGGCGTTCGCGGCGGTGGCCTCGGCGCTTCACCTGGTGTGGCGTCGCGATGGCGAGGTCATTCGGGTAGCGACGCCGGAGAAGCTGCAGCAGGAGCAGGAGCGCCGGGTCAAGCTCCAGACCAGCACCGCCGAGCTGGCGGAATTGACGACGATCGCCATCCCGCTGCGCTTTGCTCATGCCGTGAAGATGGCCGATCTGCTCGGCGGTCGCGCGGAGCAGGCCGGAGGCGGTCAACGCCGCGGCCTATTGAGTGAGCGGGGCACGGTGCTCGCCGAGCCGACGACCAATACTCTGATCGTGCGCGATACCGACGAGGCGGTGACTCGGGTGCGCGACATCACTGGGCAGCTCGACATCGCGGCGCCGCAGGTGTTGATCGAATCGAGCATCGTCGAAATCAGCAGCGATCTCAGTCGCAGCCTGGGCGTCGAGTGGGGATATCGCCAAGGCGACGAAGGAGAGGGTTCACTGCCGCTGATCGTCGATCTGCCGGCGGCGGTACTGCCGGGTAGCGGCAGCGTGTTTGGCTTCACTCTCGGTTCGGTCGACAGCTCGCGCGCTTTCGATCTGCGACTGACCGCTCTGGAGCGCGACGGCAAGGCACGGATCGTCTCGCGCCCGCGTGTGGTCACGCTCAACAACATGCCGGCGACCATCAAGAGTCTGACCGTCATCCGAGTGAAGTTGCCGTCGACAGACACGGTCGTGAACACCGCCGGCGGTAGCACAGGCGGAAGCTCGACTGCGACCGAGCGCATCGAGACCGGTGTCATCCTGGTGGTGACGCCGCAGGTCTCCGCCGACGGGCAAATTCAGCTCGA
>DASPMH010000717.1:0-3159 GCA_035627175.1 Terriglobales bacterium
CCGATCGTCGTCGGCGCCGACGGCTCCGGCAGTATCGTACGCCGGCAGTTGTGCGGCGATCGCTTCGAAGGCGTCGGCAAGGCGATCATGTGCGACGTGCCGGTCGACTCGACGCGCTGGGACGGCTTTGCCGAGCATCGCTACGATTTCGATTTCAGGGATGTTCCGAGCGGCCTGCGTGGCTATGCCTGGGCCTTTCCGTGCCTGATCGACGGCCGGCCGCACGTCAATCTCGGTGCCTATGCGGTCGAGGCGCCGGGCAGCGCTGCCATCCTGCGTCGCTCGGCGGAGCGCTTGCTGAGTGAGATCGGCGGCCATTGCGAGCGCTTCGAGTCCTTCCCGATCCGCTGGCTCAGCCGACGTGCTCCCCTGGCCGCGCCCAACGTGTTGCTCGCCGGCGATGCGGCCGGCTGCGATCCATTGATGGGGGAGGGGATCTCGTATGCCTTCGAATACGGCCGGCGGGCGGCGCAGGTGATCCCGGCGCTGGCCGGCGGCGACGAGCAGGCGCTGGCTAGGTATTGCGACAGCGTTCGCTCGACCTGGCTCGGCCGCAAGCTCCACCGCCTCAACATCGGCACGCGGTTGTTCTACGGCCCGAGCTCGCCGCTGTGGTTCGCCCTCGCCGGCAGCAGCCGCCGACTGCAGGAGATCGCCATCCGCTGGTACAACGGCGTCGACGGTATGGACCGCAACGGCCCACAAGCGATCCTCCGCCTCTGGCGCGCCGGCCGCCTCTGATCCCCGCGCCCGTGAGCATTTTTCGCGAACGGGGGCGGGGTAGGGAGGGGCAATAGCCTTAGGTAAGGTTATACAGCTTGGCGGCGTTGAGGGCGCACATCTTGCGGCGCTCCTCGTAGGGCACCTCGCGGAACATCTCGCCGACGACGCGGCGAGTTTCCGGCCAGTCGCAGCCGTGGTGCGGGTAGTCCGTCGACCACATCAGGTTGTCGACACCGAGCAGGTGGCGATTGCGTACCGCGAAGTTGTCGATCATGAACGCCGAGCGCCAATTGCGCCGGTAGTAGAAGCTCGGCTCGTGCTGCAGCTTGACCGGCAGCCAATTGCGATTGCGCCACCAGCGATCGTCCATTTGCTCGAGGATGTAGGGAATCCAGCCGGACCCGGTTTCGACCGCTACCCAGGTGAGCTTCGGGAAGCGGTCGTGCACGCCCGATTGAATGATCTCCGGCAGGTCGATGATCATGCTCGCCGCGCCGACGGTGGCGAGCCCGGTCAAGTCGTCACCGCGCACGCCTTTCGGCTTGGGCTTCTGGATCTGGCGCATGATGCGCACGTGGAAGTGCACGGCGACGCCCGCGGCCTCCGCGGCGACCCAGAAGGGATCGTCTTCAGGTCGGATCGCCGAGCCGACACTGGGCAAGGTATTGAGCCACACCCCGCGCATGCCGAGCTTCAGACAGCGATGCATCTCGGCGATCGCTTCCTCGACGCCGAGCGCCGGCATCGCCGCCAGACCGATCAGGCGGTCGGGAGCTTTCTGCACGAATTCTTGCGCCAGCCAGTTGTTGTAAGCCTGGACCCCGGCGAGATGAAACTCCGGATCGGCATCGGAGAAGAAGTGGCTCATCATCCGGGCCGAACCGAAGAGCACTTCGGCATCGACGCCGTCGGCGTCCTGCTCCTCGATGCGGGCATCGGCGTAGAAGTTGCCCTGGTTCGCCCCGGCGAAGGTCACGCCGGTCCAACGGACCTCGTCGTGCTTGCGACCGGCCGAGGCATAGATGCCGATCGGTGCGGGGGGCGTACCTTCGCCGAACTGCCACGCCTCGCCACCGTCGCCGTCGGAAACGACGCGCGGGCATTTATGATGGAATTTGCGCGGCATGTATTCGGTCCAGATGTGCGGAGGCTCGAGGATGTGTGAGTCGGCGGAGATCAGCTGGTAGTCGCGCGCCATGGCTTCCCTTTCAATGAACGAGGTGAACGTTTGTTAATCCCGTTTTGCCACATGTTTCAAGGGCCTGCGGCGATGTCGTCGTCGGTCCAGGCTTGACGAACGAACGTTCGTTCGGTACCTGACGGCGGTCGTGCCCGCCAAGACCGCCCAACTCGCCAAGCGCGCTCCCGCGCGCCGCAGCGCTCCCGAGCCGGTGCCGACCCGCGAGATCATCTTGGATACTGCCGAGCGCCTCTTCGCGCAGCGCGGCGTCGACGGGGTCGCGGTGCGCGACCTCGCCCGTGAGATGAACCTCACCGCGCCGAGCCTCTACAATCATTTTCCCGGCAAACAGGCCCTCTACGATGCCGTGCTCGAGCGCGGTCTCAATCCGATCATCGAGATCCTCGCCGAAGCCTGGCACCCGGGCGGACTACAGCCCGACCGCATGCGCAGCACCATCGACCGTTTGGTGACTCACCTCGCCGATCACCCCCATCTCGCCGCATTGCTGCAGCGGGCGATGCTCGATGAAGGCAGTGGCGCCGAGGCGATTCTGACCCGCTGGTTCAATGTGCTCTATCGCGGCGGCGTCGCGGTCATCAAAGAGAGCGCCAGTGATGCCGGTTGGGATCCGATCGAGCTGCCGCATCTCGCCATGGCATTGTTCGGCCTGGTGTTCGCCTACTTCACCAACGAAAAGGTGCTCCGCCGCATCTCGAAGCTCGCCAAGGACCCCCTGTCCGCCGATACGCTCGAAGTCCACCGCCAGTTTCTGCAAAAAGCCATCTATCGCCTGCTCGGCCCGCAAGCGCCGGCCAGCGCGATGTCACCCGTTTGAGGAGCAAGCTGATGACCGATACCAAGGTCTACGGTCGCATCACCGACGAAGGTCTCGCCAAGCTCGAGGCCCGCGTCGGCAAGGGTTTCGAGGGTCGCCGGCCGTGGCGCACCGAAGTTACGCGTGACGCCATCTATCATCTCGCTCTGGCGATCGGTGACCTCAGCCCGCTCTACCTCGACGAGGACTACGCCAAGCAGACACGGTGGGGGACGCTGCTCGCACCGCCGATCATCGTGCAGACAATGGACACCTTGCGCGCCGTCGGCCACAGCGGCCTGCCCGAAGGTCTGCCCGGGGTTCATTCGATCTGGACGGGCTCGCTCTACGAGTGGCAGCGGCCGCCGATGCTCGGCGATCGCATCCGCGCCGAGTGCTACCTCAAGCAGTTGCGCGAGAAGGAGAGCAGCTTCGGTGA
>DASPMH010000718.1:0-3132 GCA_035627175.1 Terriglobales bacterium
CTTGGCTCTCTTCGAGCGCCTCACCGTAGACGACGACCTTGGCGCCGCTGCGCTGAATCGTCCGGAACAAAATCTTGGCAAGGTCGGAATTGAACCGTTGCAGCGTCGGCGGCGCCACCAGCAGGGGAACCGCGCCGAGCAGCAGCGTCGCCAGCAACAGCTTGCCGGCGGGCTCGCTACTATGCAGGACGAGGACACAAACATCGCCGCGACGCAGGCCGAGCTCGCGCAAGCGGGCCATCGCCGGCAGCGCAGCGGCGTGGACCTGGGCGACGGTCTGCCACTCGAGTTGCTCGCGACTGTCGTACCAGGCGAGCGCGCGGCGCTCGGGATGTTTGTCCAAGCGCTGGGCAAGGAGAGATTGTAGCGTGGTGGCCATCGGCGGCAGGCGCGGCTTAGCACGGCTGCCGCCGCCGCCGAAGCTACGGCGCTGCTATTTCTCGAGCTCCCACTCGGGAACGCCGTCGTAGATCTCGCCGATCTCGGCGAAGGGCTCGCCCGCTTCGGCAAAGGCGTTGCGCATCTGGCTCAGGCGATCGCGCGGCACCGCGGCGAGCAAACCGCCGGAGATCTGCGGGTCGAAGCACAGAGCGAACGACGGCAAGCTCGGATCGGCGCGGTAGCCGCGCATCTGCGCCCGCTCGTTGGCGGCGTGAGCTTCGCTGCGCCAGCTCGCCGTCAGCAGCTCGACCGCGCCCGGCAACGCCGGCAGCGCCAGACCGTAGAGTCGCGCCCCGACTTCGCTGGCGCGCAGCAACTCGGAGAGATGCCCGCCCAGGCCGAAGCCGGTGACGTCGGTGCAGGCATGCGCGCCATGGTCGCGCAGCAAGCGCATCGCCGCGCCGTTGCTCTGCACCATCGCCGCGTGGGCTGCATCGACCCACTCCGCCGCTGCCACTCCTGCTTTGGCAGCGGCGAGAATTACACCCGAGCCGAGCGGCTTGGTCAGTACCAGCCGATCGCCGGGCTGCGCCCCGCTCTTGCGGAGGATGCGGTCCGGGCTGACCCAGCCGTGCATCGAGAATCCGAGCAGCGCCTGGTTGCCGATCATGGTGTGGCCGCCGGCGAGGGCGATGCCCATGCTCGACAGCTGCGCCAGGGCGCCGCTGAGGAAATGCTCGAGGTGCTGCTCCGCGCTGCGATCGTCGCAGTGCGGCAGACACACCATCGCCATCGCCGCGGTGCCCTCGGCTCCCATCGCATACAGATCGCTCGCGGCATTCGACGCCGCGACGCGACCGACGAAGTAGAAGTCGTCGGAGAACAGCGGCAGCACATCGACCGTCGCTACCGCGAGACTGCCCGGCGGGTGGGCGAAGACCGCGGCGTCGTCGCCGTCCTCGGCTCCGACCAGAATCGCTTCACTGCGTGGCAGATCGAGCCGGCACAAGACTCGTTCGAGCACCTCGGCGGTCACCTTCGCCGGCAGGTGCGAGCTGCTGACCGCAGGCGCGCTGGCGGTCGCGGCATCGGGCTTGGGCTCGTTCTTCAGCACCGGGCGGGCATACTCGCGGATGAAACGCCGATCGCTGCGATCCTTGAGCGCCCACCATGCCCGGCCGCGCGAGGTGACATGGCTGTAGCTCATGATCGCCTTGCCGTCAGCGGTATTGATCAGCTGGAACCAACGCTTCGGCGGCTTGAACGTCTTCAGCTTCGCCCCGGCGGCGGCGGCGCGAACGTTGTGGGTCAGCAGCTCCGCTTCGCGGGTGCTGATCGCGCCGGTGCGCGGCAGGTGCGGGTAGTTCTCGATGGTGACGCATTCGCCGCTGGCGAAGATCTCGGGAAAGGCGCGGCAGCGCAGGTCGTCGCCGACCATCAGAAAGCCGCGCTCGTTTACCGGCAAGTCCGAATCGAGCAGGAGCTGGGGACCGCGGCCGCCGGTCGCCCAGATTACCAGATCGGCGGGGAGCTGGCGGCCGTCGCTGAGATAGACGCCGCCGGCGAAGACCTCTTCGGCATCGACTCCGCCGATGAACTCCGCTCCATGCCGCTGCAGAGCGCGTTTCACCTGGTGCGACAGACGGGGGTCGCCCTCGGCGACCGGCATCGCGGCACGATCGACCAGCGTCAGCGACCCCTTGCCTTCCCAGCGCAGCCGCGCCGCGACCCCGAAGGCGATCTCGACACCAGGCGTGCCCGCGCCGATGATCACCACCCGCCGCCCCGCGGCCGGAGCTGGACTGGCGAAGGCTTCGTGGATCTGCTGCGCCGCCGCTTGCGCCGGTTTGACGACCGCCGCGCCATCGTCTTCGGTGATCGGCATGGTCGCCGGCTCGACAGCGAGATCGATCGACAGCAGCTCGTAGGGAAGAGCGGGGCGATTATCGAGTTGCACTAGATGGGTTTCCGGATCGATACGCAGCACCCGCTCGGGCATGAACGCCGCTCCGGCCCGAGCCGCGAGCGAGCGCAGGTCGATTTGAATCTCTTCGAGGCGGTACTGTCCCGCAAGAAACCCCGGGACCATCGGCGGGTAGCTCACGTAGGAATGCGTCGAGAGCAACGTCACCCGCAGATCCGGCTGCGGCCGGAGCACCAGCGAGCGCAGCAGGAAAACGTGGCTCTGGCCGCCACCAAGAAGGAGAAGATGCCGCTTGGGCTCGGTACTCATTGCGATCACTCGTCAGCCGAAAGCCAGAATTCGAGCCTGCGATGCGCTCGGACTTCCGTGCCGCCGCAAGCAATGCAGGATCCGCACCACTCGGCAGCAGTTCGGACACGGCCTGGAAATTGCCGCTGCTCGACGTCGGCAGGCGTCACTGAGGTGACGATTCGCCGCGCCAAGCGGCGAGCTGATCCCGCGTGATCGCTTCGAGCGGGGTGCCGGCGACCGCGCTTTGGGCTCGTTGGAGCTCTGCGATCGCGGCGTGCCGGTCGCCGGCGCGATAGAGCACCTGAGCGAGATTGACCCGGGCACTGCCGTAGCCGGGTTGCTCGGCCAACAGTTGGCGCAGACTAGCGATCGCTCCGGCGAAATCCCCCCCCTGGGCCTGAATCATCGCAATGTTGTTTCGAATGCGAAGGTCGCCGGGGTAGTAGCGCAGGATCGAGCGGTACACCGCGGCCGCCGCTTGCGGCTGCTGGTCCTCGAGCTCGAGCGAGACCAGCGCCGCGGCGACCTGCAGATCG
>DASPMH010000719.1:0-4444 GCA_035627175.1 Terriglobales bacterium
CGATCGCCGAGGAACGCGACGACTTCGGCGAGGTACGCGAGGTTCGGCAGGCGCAGGTAGTCGTCCGGGACATCAACGAAATCGTTGCCGGCGATGCGATCGAGCTCTTGGCGGGTCTGCGCCGTCCAACCCTGCTCCGCGTGCAAGTAGGCCAGCAGGTAGCGCCACACCGGCACGGCCGGATATTGAGCGACCAGACCCTGCAAGCCGGTCTCCAATTCGTCGAAGCGTCCTTGCTCGACGCGCACCGTCATCATCTGGGTCGCGTAGATCAGAAACGAATCCTGGTGTTGGACGCGCTGAGCCGTCGCCAGGCCGTCCGCGGCCAGGCGCTCCGCTTCGGCGAAGCGTCCTTCGAGAGTGGCGAGCAAGGCCGCGAATCGGCTGACGTACCAGTGGTACCAGGGCAGGCGGATCTCGTCAGCGAGCTCGGTGAACACCTGCAGTTCGGCCCGCACCGCAGCAATGTCGCCGAGCTCGAGATGATCGACCAGCCTCCAGGCGTGCTCGGTCAGCAGCAGCTCGCGGTCGCCGAGCCGCTCGGCCATGCCGATCAACTCGTCGGCGATGCGCAACCGGTCGGCGAGGTTGTCGGGTCCCCACAGGGCCCAGCGCCAGTCGTTGAGCACCCAGCGCAGCGTGTGCGGATCGCCGGCGCGTCGCGCCATCGCCACCGCTTCGCGGCAGAGCGCTTGGCGCCGTGTCGCCGAGCCGGGCTGGGCATACAGGGCATAGGCGAGGCGGGCGAGAACGCGCGCGCGCAAGGCGCTGTCATGGCGGGGTAGAGTCGCCTCGGCGGCTTCGAGCAGGGTGACGACGGCGGCATCGTAAGCGACATGGGCCCGCTGCTGGCGGCCGCCGAGGCCGAGAGCTGCGCGCGCGAGCAAGGCGCCCCGTTGCTGCGGCGGCAGAGCTTCGGCTGTCTGTGCTGCGGCCTGGAAGGTGGCGCGCATCGCCGCCAGCTCGCCGGCTCCCCATTGCGCATCGCCGAGCGACAGCAGCAGCTGGCAGCGCTGTTCGGCGTGCCGGGTACTGTCCTGCGGGCGCAACTCGAGGCAGGCGAGCGCGCGCCGGTAATGGCGTGCCGCCTCCTCGTACGCGAGCAAGGTCAGGGCGTGATCGCCGGCGCGCTGGCAGTAGTGAACCGCTTCGACGGCCTCGCCGGCGCCGGCTGCCTCGGCGAAGTGGTGCGCCATCTCGGCGAGATGGGCGGTCGGTGCCATGCGGGTGAGCTGTTCGAGCGCTTCGCCGGCGCGCCGGTGTAGCGCCGCACGCTCGCTGCTGCCGGCGGCTTCGTAGAGAGTATCGCGGACGAGCAAGTGGGCGAAGCGGTAGTTGCCGTCGGGCGCTTCGATCAAGGCATTGGCGCGCTTCACCTCGTCGAGCAGCGGCAGCAGATTCTCACCGAGCTCGGCTGCGGCGAGGTGCTCGAGCACGGTGCGGTCGACGTCGCGCCCGATCACCGCCGCGATGGTGAGCAGCCGCCGCGCTGCCGAGCTCAGTGCCGACAACCGCTGCCGAATGGCAGTGCGGATCTCGTCCGGGATGGCGGTGCGAAGGCGATCCGGGTCGCAGCCGCTGCCTAGCAGTCGCGCCACCTCGGTCAGGAACAGCGGATTGCCTTCGGTGATGTGATGGACAGCATCGACGGTGCCATCCTTGGGCTGCGCTGCCGTCGCCGCGCCGATGTAAGCGGCGGTTTCGCTGCGGCTCAAGCCGCCCAGCGCCAAACGCTCGCCCTCCCGGGCGATTTCGGCGAGCAGCGTGGCGATCGCAGGTTGTGCCGCGGCTTCGACGTCGCGGTAGGTGCCGACCATCAGCCAGGGCTGGGTGCGCAAATCGCGGGCGAGGAAACGCAGCAACAACAGTGAGGACAGGTCGGCGGCGTGCAGGTCGTCCAGCACCAGGACCAAGGGCTGCTCGGCAGCGGCGTCGGCGAGCACGTCGCCAACGGCAGTGAACAGCTGAAAGCGGGCCTGTTCGGGTTCAGCGGCGGGCTGTGTCGGGCGGTTGGCGAGCAGCGCAGCGAGCGGCGCCGGCAGGTCGGGAGCGGGGCGGCCGAGGCGGCGGTGGTGGCTGATCAGGGCACGGATCAGCTGGGTCCACGGCCAAAACGGTGGCGCTCCGCCGCTCTCCCAGCTGCGACCCCACAGCGCGAGCGCGCCATGCGCCGGCGCCAGCGCGCTAATTTCATCGGCGAGGCGGGTCTTGCCGATCCCCGGCTCACCGACAAGCAGGACCAGCCGGCCACGGCCGCCGACGGCACTGTCGAGCCCGCCGCGCAAGTTTGCCAGCTCGCGGGCGCGGCCGACGAAAGCATCGGGCGATGGGGGGCGGCCGGCAACCATCGGAGCAAGCTACAGCGCCAGCAAGCCCCGCAGTCAAGAAAATGGGGGTCATCCCCTTTAAAAAGGGGATGACCCCCGTTGTTTACTGGGGGCGGAGGGCGCGGCCGATCTTCTTGCGGCTGCGGTTGATGTCGCGCAGGTAGCTGATGCCTTCTTCGGCAACATCGGCACCGACGACCTCGTCGCTCTCGCTGGCGAGCTCGTTCATGTCGACCCACATCGCGTACACCGGTTTGGTGCGCTCGGTGATGATGCCGGCCTTGAGCAGGGTCTTGATCAGCACCCGGAAGATATTGGTGCTCTGGGTCATGAAGCGACGGCGGTCGGCGTCGGTGAAGGCTTCCATCACCGCGCTGCGCACCCACTGCCAGTCGAGACCGAACTCGCGGTAGATCTCCTGCTTCTGCTCGCTGTTGACCAGATTGAAGAGGAGATGCTGGAAGACCTGCGCCGCCCAGGCCTCGACCTTCTCGTGCTCATCCTCGGTCAGCTTGGGGACGGTGCGCTCCGCCCAGATCTTACCGAACTTGTGATGGAAGGCCTCGTCGGTCATCACCAGCTGTACCAGCCGGCGCAGCAGCGGATCGTTGGTCTTCGAGTGGATGGTGGCGAAGGCCCCCATCGCCAAGCCCTCGATCAGCATCTGCATGCCGATCAGCTTCTTGTAGACCTCGGGCGCGACCACCAGCTCGTTGAGCAGCGTCGCCAAAGTGTTGCCGGCGCGCAGGGGCTTGCCCCAGCGGCGCTCGACATAACGGGCGAAACCGGTGACGTGGCGGGCCTCCTCGCGAGCTTGGTTGGCGGCATACTCCTGCGCCCCGGGATCGCGCAGAATGTGGCAGAGGCTAGCCGACAGCGACAGCGCGCCCTGCTCGCCGTGGAGCAGGTTCGACAGCATGAACCGGGTGTTCTCGTTGGCGAGGCGAATGCGCTGCCCTTCGTCGAGGCGGTCGGCGACGGCGCAATTGAGCTCCGGCACCATTTCGCGCGGCATCAGCATCTCGCCGGCCAGATCGAAGTGGTGATCGTAGCTCAGATAGGTGGGATCGGTCGGATCCCAGAAGTGATCGTCGGTGGCGCCGATGATCGCATCGAAGGCGTCGGTACGGTCGGCATAGCGCTCCGGCTCGATCATCTCGAGGAAGGCGTCGCGCTCGACGGTGTTGTAGATGCGGTCGTGGGTGATGTGATCAGCCATGGGGTCCCTCACCTTTCCCTGGAGGCGGGATGGGTTCCCGCCAAATGGATCGAAATCAATGTCTCGATGACGACCTCGCGCGGCGTCGCGGCGGGATCGTCGACCCACCAGCGCACGACGCGCGAGAGCATGCCTACCAGCGCCTGCGACAGCACCGCCGGGTCGACGTCGGCGGGCATCTGACCGGCGGCGACCATCTGACTGCGGCCTTGGGCGATCAGCTCGGCGAATTTGTCGAGCAGCTCGGCCTCGACTGCCGCGGCCTCGGTGTCGGCGCCGAAGATGATCCGGATCAGCTCGCGATTCTCGTCGGCATAGGCGACCAGCGCCTCGACGCGGGCGCGAACCGTTTCCGGCAGGGCAGTGCAACCGGCGGCGGCGCTTTCGATGCGCCGGCGGAGATCCTCGAAGGTCGAATGGGCGATCTCGCGAAACAGCGCCGACTTGTCGGCGAAGTGCAGATAGAAGGTGCCGGGGGCGAAGCCGGCGGCGCGGGCGATGTCGTGGGTGGTGACCCGATGCAGACCGCGGCTCGAGAACAGCTGGCGGCCGGCGTCGAGCATGCGGGCCCGGGTCGCTGCTTTGGCGCGTTCGGCGGGTGTACTGACAGACATGTCAGTGCACAGTAGAGGCCGGACTTATGCCGGTCAATAGAGGTTCTTACTGATCTTCACTCACCGCCGCCGCCGGATCGTCTTCATCGACGTAGCAGCAGCCGTCGTCGTCACCGCAGGAAATTGCGCTCAGCAACAACATCACGAGCAGCGCCCAGGACCACCGTCGCAGCACCAGCGGGATCGCAGTTTTTGCCATGACGCGGATGTAGCATTTCAGTCGGGTTGGGCAACCGTGGAGTGCGCCGTTCGATGAGCCGCGTTCGCGCTGCCCAAGTCCCGTT
>DASPMH010000720.1:0-3430 GCA_035627175.1 Terriglobales bacterium
GCATCACCACCGGCAAGATCAGCAGCGCCGTGCCGAGCTTGACCCAGGGTAGATTGGTGACCCCGACCGCTTCGAGAAAGCGCGAGGTACGGATCGGCTTCTGCAACCAGAAAGCGCCGATCACCAAGAAGAAAAAACAGAACAGCCCGAAGGCGCGGCGATGGGCAGGCGTCAGCCAGCCTGGTGACGGCGCAGTCTGCATCAGAACAGCACCAACTCTCCCGCATCGATGCGCCGCAGCAGGTGCCGCAAGCGCTGGCTGAGCGCGCCGATCTCGACCTCGGTCAGCCCGTATTGAAAGGTGGTCCCCGAAAGCCGAGCGCCTTCCATAGGATTGAGATTGGCACCGACCGCGACGCGGCGATAGATGCCATCCGGCTCCCTTTCGAACTGCTCGACGACCCCCAAGGCATCGAGCTGCGCCTGGGTCACCTGCCGCAGCCGCTCGATGGCACCGTGCTCCAGTCCTCCGACGCGGATTTCGTTCAGATGCCAGGCAAACCAGTTGTAGAACCAGACATCGAAGCTGATGCCGTTGTCGATCGAGAAGATCTGCGGGTTCTGCGGATCGGTCGACATCAAGAAGTTATTGCCGCGCGCGTCGTGCTGGCTGATCAAGTAGGTCAGCAGATTGAGGTGGGCGAAATGGCGGGCGTAGGCGGGATCGCGCGAGAAGCGCTTGGGGTCGTATGCACGGTCGGGCTGGCGGACGTTCTGGAGCCAGGCCGAAAATGACCCGAAGACGCATTGGCCCTCGGGCAGATTCGCTTCGTGATCGTCGTCAACCGCCTGGTACGTCTTGAAGGGCACACACCGGCCACAGACCGGCGGCACGACGTGATCGTCGGGATCGAGAAACATCCGCTGAATCTGGTACGCGGCAACCTCGAGCCGAGGCGAATTGTTCCAGCCGTCACCGCCCTTCGGTGCTTGCTTCCACTTCACCTTGAGCTTGAGGCCATCGGCATACTGCAAGGTCCACCGTTTCGCGCCCATCACCCCGCCCCCGGCGCCCTGAGCTTCGACGATATCGAAGGGCTCCTCGCACATGCGGCGGATCATCTCGCCCGGCGGCAGCGGCAGATTGCCGTCCGGTCCGGCGATCTGTGCCGTCGCCGGCGCGGCGGCGATACACAACATCACCAGGGCTCGCTCGATCCTCATGTCTGCCTCCGTGCCGACCAGTCTCCGGCGGCTGTTTCGCGCAAGCGCAGAATCTCTCGCGCCACATGCGCCAGCGTACACTGCGCCAGGTCGAAATTGTCCTCGGCGAGATCGACGAGGAGATAGGTGTCGATGCGCAACGCGGTAAGTTGGCTCTCGGCGGTTGCGCCGTAGCGATGCGGCATGCCGGTGAACACCGCTTCGATACCGGCGGCATCGCCCGCTTCGATGCGGAATTCCGGCTGCCCTTCGCGCTGACAGACGAGCGAGCCGGCGATGACGATGGCGAGCCAATCGGCCTCGTCGCCCTGCTGCCACAACCTCTCGCCGGGCGCGAAACGAACCTCGGCGTCATCGCGCAGCAAAGCGACGAGCACACCGAGTCCGACGCAGTGAAAGATCGGCAGGCGCTGTAACAGCAGCAGCCGCTCCGCAGGGTCGAGCGGGCGATTGCGCCGCACGCCCCACCCTTTGGCGCACATCGGCCGATGATAATCGGCGGTCATCTGTTGCAGATGCGCCAACTCCGCACCTAGGGCGCGGCGGGTCTCGAGATAGATCGGGAAATGATCCTCGATCAGATCGAGCAGCGCTGCCGAGTCGAGCGCCAGCGCCAGCACCCGTGTCGCCGCAACCCCACGCGGGATGTGCGGATAGGATGCCAGCAGCTCGACCAGACCGGCGATGTCCGGGGCATTGTGGGCCCAGACCAAGCGTTCGCCGCGGCGGTTCTGCACCTGGCCTTCGACCAGCAGATAGATCGACGGCACCCCCTCACCCGGTCCGTAGAGCACCGCCTGGCGGCGGAAGCGGACCTCTTCGAGCAGTTGCGCACAAGCGGCGAGGTCCGACGACCGCATCTCGCTGAACAACGGCAGCGCGCGCAGATGAAGGGCGCGCTCCATCGGCCCGATCGACGGCAGCTCGCGTCTCATGCCGCACCTTTGAGAGCCGGCTCGAGCGCTGCCGTCGCCGGCGGCCGCCGCCGCGCCGGCCGCGGCAGTCCGCTGAGAACGTCGCGCGACAGCACTGGCAGCGCGCCCGCACCGGCGAGTCCGATCTCGGCGGCGTGGTAGCTGGCGAGATAGGAGACGCTGCGGCTCGATCCCTTGGTCAGCCGCTGCACCAGCTCTTCGTATTCGAGCGGCTCGGGCTGGTAGTGCGACTCGCCGGCGGCAAGACGCGCCTCTTCGGGTAAGTCGTCGATCAAGGCGACCGTCGCGTCGCGAATGCGCGCCGGCAGCAGGCTTTCGAGCAGCTCGCGGCTGGTCGAACGGAGGGTCGGATCCTCGCTAATCAGGCCGCGGTAGATCTGGGCGACATTCTCGCCGCGGTAGCGCAAGCCGATCAGCCGGAACAAGCGCTCGAGGGCGAGCACATACTTGGCCCGGATAAGGTCGAGCAGCAGCTCGTGACCGGTGCTGTGACGCTGCGGATCGGCGGCGGCGCCGCGCTCCAGGGTGACCGTCCAATGAAGAAACGACAGCAGATGCACCAGATAGCGGTCGATCGATTCGTCGAGCCGTTGGTTGTCGAGCTGCAGGCGCGGATCGTCGGTGACCAGCCGCCCGAGGCCGCGCAGGATCTTGTAGCGCACCATCCCCCGGGGCTCGGAGCAGAGGTGGCGCAGCAGCAGGTTGGCGGCACGCTGGTTGCGGAAACCGGCGATGGTGCGCGGCACATGCACCCGAACACACTCGGGCAAGCTGAAATCGGCGAGGGCTCGTTCGAGGGCTCGAAAGGCGTCCTCGCCCATCGCCACCAAGGTATCGCGCACCTCTTCGCGCACTTCCCGATCGGAGAGGTGCTGGATCAGTGCTGGAATCGCTTGTGGCGCGGCCATTGCCGCCAGAGCGCGCACCGTTTGGCGCCGGGTGTCGAGGTCTTCGGCGTCGATCAGGCGAATCAACAACGGCACGAGCTGCGGCCATGGCCGGCCATCGGCTGCGAGGGCGATGTAGCGCCCGACCGCTGGCTCTCGCTCGACCAGCCGCTCGAGCTGCTCGAGCGCCGCTTGCGGCTCGAGCCAGCCGTGGGCAGCGAGCTCGACCAGCGCCGTCGCCGCCACCGGCGCGGTGGTCGACGCGCGAGCTTGCTCGAGCGTGTCGCGATTCGGCCGGGCGCGGGTCTGGGCCCGCAGCACCGCCGCCCGCACCTCATGATCGCCGTGCGCCAGCAGACGCCGCGCGATGGCGAGAAAGTCGTCGCGGCCGCTGCGCTCGAAGAGCTCGAGCGCCCGCACCACCACCGCCGGCGAAGGATGGTA
>DASPMH010000721.1:0-5769 GCA_035627175.1 Terriglobales bacterium
CTTCGTCGACAAGTTCATCGGCGACGCCTTGTTGGTGGTATTCGGATTGTTCGAGCAGAAAGGCAGCGCGGATGCGGGCGCGACCGCGGCGCTGAGCTGCGCTGCCGCGATGCGCGCCGAGCTCGCGACCCTCAACGCCGACCGCGCCCGCCGCGGTCTGCCCGCGCTCGCGATCGCCGGCACGATCCACAGCGGCGAGGTGGTCGCGGGGACCATTGGGGCGCAGGACCGTCACGAGTTCACCGTCGTCGGCGACACCGTCAATGTCGCCGCTCGGCTGCAGGAGATCGCCAAGCGTAAGGATTGGGAGTTCCTCGCATCCGAGGCGACGCTGCAACGAGCCTATCGCTGCGGCGCGACGCCACAGACGATCGAATCGGACGCGGTGCCGCTGCGCGGTCGCCAGGAGCCGGTGCGGGTCTATCGGCTCTCTTGAGCAAGGACGGGCGTGTAGCTGCCGTCGGTAGACGGCGGCAGGGCCGATGTAGCTGCCGTCGGTAGACGGCGGCAGGCGAGCTGGGGTGGGGCGAGGTGCCGAGCTCGCAGAAATCCCCCGCGCTTCGCGCTGCCCCCTGTGGGAAAATTTGGGAAAAGGGGCGCACACCTGTAGCTGCCGTCGGTAGACGGCGGCCAGGTGATCTGGGAGCGGAGCGTGCGGCCGAGCTCGCAGAGATCCTGCAGGTTGAGCAATTCGTCGTTGACTGAGGCGGCGCTTCAGAATAATCCCTTCATCCGGATTTACGGATTGATGCCTGCTGCCGACCTCGCTGTGCTCGACTGGATGAGCGCGCTCGCCGATGCCACCCGCGTGCGCACCCTTCGGCTGATCGAAAATTACGAGCTGACCGTTGCCGATCTGTGCGCGGTGTTGCAGCTGCCGCAGTCGACGGTCAGCCGCCACCTCAAGCTGCTCGGCGACGAAGGGTGGCTTCAGGTTCGCCCGGAGGGCACCAGCCGTCTCTACCAGATGGCGAATGGCGAGCTCGACCCGACGGCCCGCCGGTTGTGGAACCTGGTGCGCGAGCAAGCCTCACAGACGCGCGCCGCGGCTCACGACGACCAGCGCCTCGCCGCGATCCTCGAGGCTCGGCAGAGCCGGTCGCAGGCATTCTTCCGCAGCGCCGCCGGCCACTGGGATCGCTTGCGCAGCGAGATGTTTGGCGATCGCTTCGATCTGCTCGCGCTGGCCGGCTTGCTCGATGACAGCTGGATCGTCGGCGATCTCGGCTGCGGCACCGGCCAGATGACTCAGGCCATCGCACCGTTCGTGCGGCAGGTGATCGCCGTCGACAGCTCGCGGGCAATGCTCAAGGCGGCGCAACAGCGGGTCGCCGGTATGGCCCATGTGGGGCTGCGCCACGGGCAGCTCGATGCCTTGCCGATCGAAGAGAGCTCGCTCGACGCTGCGATCAGCTGCTTGGTATTGCACCACGTCGCCGATCCCCCGTCGGTCCTGCGCGCCGCGGCGCGAGCGCTCAAGCCGGGTGGGCGGCTGCTGGTGATCGACATGGTCCGCCACGACCGGCGCGAGTATCAACAGCAGATGGGACACGTCTGGCTCGGCTTCGAGCCGGCGCAGATGGTCGAGTGGTTGGCCGAGAGCGGCTTCGACAATTGCCGCAGCCGGCTCTTGCCGCCGGCGCCACAAGCGAAGGGTCCAGCGGTATTCGCCGCCAGCGCCGCGCGCCGGCGGTGAGCGACAGCAACGACAAGCAACAACGAATCACGATCCGAACAGAGGAGGAGACGATGAGTAAGACTGCGCAATTGCGCTCGGTGTCGAGCGACACCGGGCGGCCACCGTTCAAGGTGAAGGATCTCGGCCTGGCCGAGCTCGGCCGCAAGGAGATCCGCCTCGCCGAGCAGGAAATGCCCGGCCTGATGGCGATCCGCGCCCAGCACGCCGGCAAGAAACCACTCGCAGGGGCGAAGATCATGGGCTCGCTGCACATGACCGTGCAGACGGCGGTGTTGATCGAGACCTTGGCCGACCTCGGCGCCGAGGTCCGTTGGGTCTCGTGCAACATCTTCAGCACTCAGGACAGCGCGGCCGCGGCGGTTGCCGTCGGTCGCGACGGTAGCGTCGAAGATCCCAAGGGTATCGCGGTGTTCGCCTGGAAGGGTGAGACGCTCGAAGAGTATTGGTGGTGCACCAATGAAGCGCTGGTGTGGCCCGACGGTTCGGGGCCGAACCTGATCGTCGACGACGGCGGCGACGCGACGCTGCTGGTGCACAAAGGGCTGGAGTTCGAGAAGGCTGGTAAGATCCCAGAGTTCGACCCGGTCAACGACGCCGAAGAATGGGGCGTGATCCTCGATCTGCTGCGCACCGTGGCCAAGGATGCCCCGGGCCAGTGGCAGCGCATCGCCCCCGAGATTCGCGGCGTCAGCGAGGAGACCACCACCGGGGTGCACCGTCTCTACGAGATGGCGAAGAAGGGCACGCTGCTGTTCCCCGCGATCAATGTCAACGACTCGGTCACCAAGAGCAAGTTCGACAACATCTACGGCTGCCGCCACTCCGTCATCGACGGGCTCAACCGCGCCACCGACGTGATGCTCGGCGGCAAGATTGCGGTGGTGTGCGGCTTCGGCGAAGTCGGCAAAGGCTGTGCCGAGTCGCTGCGCGGTCAGGGCTGCCGCGTCATCGTCACCGAGATCGATCCGATCTGCGCGCTGCAGGCGGCGATGCAGGGCTATCAGGTCGCGACGCTCGAAGACTTCGTTGCCACTGCCGACATCTTCATCACCACCACCGGCAACTTCGGCATCGTCACCGCCGAGCACATGTCGCAGATGAAGGACAAGGCGATCGTCGGCAACATCGGCCACTTCGACAACGAGATCGACATGGCCGGGCTCACCAAGGTGCCGGGGATCGAGAAGATCAACATCAAGCCGCAGTACGACGAGTGGGTTTTCCCCGACGGTCACTCGGTGTTGATCCTCGCCGAGGGCCGACTGCTCAACCTCGGCTGCGCCACCGGCCACCCGTCGTTCGTGATGAGCGCCTCGTTCACCAACCAGGTGTTGGCGCAGCTCGATCTGTGGCAACGCAGCGGCGAGTACCAGCGCCAGGTGTACATGCTGCCCAAGCGTCTCGACGAGGAGGTCGCGCGGCTGCACCTCGCCAAGCTCGGCGTCAAGCTGACTACCTTGACCCAGAAGCAGGCCGACTACATCGGCGTGCCGGTCGAGGGTCCGTACAAGCCGGATCACTACCGCTATTGATGAGGTGCGAAGAGGGAGAGGCGTTCGCCTCTCCCTCTTCGAGAATCTCTCAATCCCCGCACCTCCGGTGCTGCCCCCCTTTGTGAAAACTTGTGAAAGGGGGCGCACTCCTTATTCTGGTCGGGCGCTCTCCAGCATTCGCAGGAAGGCGTCGCGCTGGCCCTTCAAGGTCGCGTCCGGCCCTACGGCTTTGAGGAACCATGGTCCCCCGGGCCCTTCGATTACGGCACCGAGCATCCGTGAATTGGGCCGGCGCTCGCGCTGGCCGGTCATCGGGTCAGGCTTGAGGGTGCCGCTGAAGTTGACCCAGTAGATGGTCATGCCGTTGGCGCTGAACTCTTCGCGATGGGTGTCGGCGCCCGGTGCGAACTCGATCTGATCGATCCAGCGCTGCATGTTGGCAGCGACATCGCCGCCCTGCCCCTCGCCGAAATGAAACACGGCGAATTCGGCATCGCCTCCCGGGCCGGGAATGCGGGCCTGAAGCTTGCGCATCGAAGAGGTCGGCTCGGTACGCTGCCAGCCCTCGGGCAGCTCGAGGGTGAGCTTCTCGACCGTGACGGCGGTCGGCTCGCTCGAATCGACCGGCTGCTGTTGGCAGCCGGCGACAACCAGCGCGGCTGCCAGCGCCAGCGCTAATCGCGCCACGCCGGGATGTCGAAGTGCCAGGAGACACCGATCGTCGGGGTGTGGACGACCGGCTTGATGTGGACCCGGCCGAGGTCCTGTACCGGTTGCGGCGCATCTTCGTGGCTAGTCGAGAAGTAGTTGCAGCGGTACTCGGCGAAGATGCCGAAGCTGCGGTAGAACAACACCTTCACTCCGGCGACGCCGGCGGCACCGGCGCCCATGCCGGTATCTTCGAAGACGTTCTGCCGCATCTCGCTCCACACCGCGCTCGGACCGACGCCGAGGTACGGCTGGACGATTCCGTTGGGGTGATCGTCGCTGACCAGGATCGGGAAGCGTGCCATCAACAGCGCGCTGATCGGAACGAAGTTGAAATCTACCCCGCCGACCTCTCCGAGCGTGCCACTGGTATCGATCATACCGCCGAGGTCGAAGAACGGCGCGATGCGGGCGAAGTGTCCGAAGCGCAGGCCGAAGGTGACATCGACATCGAGATCGACATCGGCAGGGAAGGATTCCGCAGCGATCTCATTCGCCTCGATCTCCCCGCCACGAGGGAACGGAATACCGAAGAAGGCGTCGACCACCCATTCGGCTCGCGCCGCGCTGCTGCCGGCGAGAAGGGTGGTGGCGATCAGGGCCGTCGCTGCGAAGGAACGGCTAAGGTGGCGGGCAAACATCGAAAGGAGCACGGGGCGCATCGACAACCTCCGAGTTGAGCCGGGCTGCACAATTGGTTCGAGGACTATAGCGCTTTGCCACCATGGTCAAGGCGAACCAGCCCGCCACCGGCCGCGCAGACATGTTGTGCGGCGACGCGATTCGCGTGCGCATTCGCGGCAGTGCGCCACTGCATCGCGGCGATTTCGTCGCTTGACCCATTGAAGATTGGTGCCGACTTGGGTACTAGCCGGGACAACTTTTCAGCCGGAGGGGAGTAATGCCACGTGTATCGAGCGGGCTGGCCGCGGCGGCCCTGTTGCTGTGTGGATCGGTGGTGCTGGCGCAGGCCGAGGCAGACTACTCTCGCCCCGGACCCTACATCAGTCTGGGATTTTCGTACGGCAAGGAATCGTTCGACGTCAACGATGTCGAACGAGAGTACAAGCGCGACATGCATGCCGGGATCGACGCCGACGCGAATCCATCCAACGGCATCCAGGAATGCCGCGGCGTGTGCGAAGTCGGCTTCTTGATCGACCGCACCGACTCGCTCGGTGCCGACTTCCGTGCCGGCTATCGCATCAGCTCGATGTTCGCGGCCGAAGTCAATTTCCAGTACTACCACAACTTCGATCTCAAGCTCGGCGGCTCGCCGCGCAAGGATTTGACCGCGATCGCGCAGCGGGCCCCGGGCGGCGATTTCGCCGACATCCGCATGTACAACTTCTTCGTCAACGGTAAGTTCTATCCGTTCGGCGGGCCGCTGCAGCCGTATCTGCTCGGCGGTGTCGGCGGCGTCTATGCCGAAGTCGAAACCGACGAGGTTGCCCTGGCGCGGCAGTTCGCTGCCGGCACCGGACCCAACGCGATTCAAGTGGGTCGCGTCACCTCGCGCTCCGGGAAAGACTCGCGGCCGGTGTTCGCCGGCCGCTTCGGCGGCGGCCTCGACTATTATCTGACCCGCAATCTGGTCATCAACTTCGACATCTCGTACACCCTGACGCTCGACTACGATGTCGAAGGGTTCCGCTTCAACCGGCCGACCGAAAGCGATCCGATGCGCACCGTCAGCGAGGACATCTCGCTCGACTACATTCCGATCACGCTGGCGCTGCAGTACCGCCTCAACTAGCGATCCCTCTCCAGCTAACCTGCCCCCTTTTTCAAAGGGGGCAGGGCCGTAGGCGCGGGGTTTTCGGGCGCTGCGCAGCCGAAGAGCGAGTGGCGACGCGACCGGACCGAACC
>DASPMH010000722.1:0-3362 GCA_035627175.1 Terriglobales bacterium
TACGTTGATTGACCGCGGGCAGGAAGTCGCGGTGAAAGGTTTTGAAGGCGCGGCCGAAGTCGGAGTGAGCGAAGATGTTGATGATGTCGCCGCTCATCGCTTCGTCGATCGCGTCGCTGATCTCGCTCTCGTCGAAGAGCCGGGTCACTTCGCCCAAATCGCTGACGAAGATGAAGCTGCGCACCCGCGAGTAGAGATCCTGGAGCGAATAAACAAACTGCAGCATGAAGCGCGAGACGTTGCGCACCGAATCGGAGACGTCGCACAAAACCATCACCTGCGGCTTGTCTTTGATGCGACGATCGAACTGGATCCGGAACGGCACGCCGCCGTACTGCAGGTTCTTGCGAAAGGTATCTTTGACGTCGAACTTGCCGCGCTTGCCGCGCCGGCGGCGAATGGCGACGACGTTCTTCAGTCGTTGCGCCAGCTTGGTCACCGCCTCCTTCATCCGCCGGATCTCGTCTTCGCTGAGATAATAGAAGTTCTTCTCGCCGAGGCTGCGCAGGCGCTGGTTTTCGCGCGCATTGGGGTCGTTCTTCTCGAGCTCGAGCCGCACCATGCGCTTGATCAGCTCGGTCAGGTCCCGCAAGCGGCGCTCGATCAGCTCGCGCAGGCGAGCGTGCAGCTCGGCGTCGATGTCGGTCTGGCCCAAGTCTTCTTTCAGCTTGTCGAGCTCGGCTGCGAGCGGCGTCAGACCGATCTGTTGGGCGATGCTGTGGCTGTAGCGCCCCTCCTGAAAGCTGCGCTGGATCTTCTCCAGCTGCACTTCCGTCGCTGCCTGCCGCAACATCCGCTCGAGTTGTCCGGAATCGCTCTTGAGCAGCCGCTCCGCCAGTGGCGACAGCTCGATGCCGAGATCCTCGAGCAGCTCACTCAGTCGATCGAGCAGCTGCTGGTAGTCGCTGTCTTCGAGCTGCATCGCCTGCTGCGATCCGGACTCGACGCCGCGCAAAGTCTTCCCGAGGCCGCCGAAATAGAGCTCGAACAGCTCGTCGAACACCGGCACATCGATGCCGCGCTTGACCAACGTTGCCCGCAGCGTATCGCGCAGCACCTCACGCTCGCCGAAACCGACCGCCCCGACGGCGCGCAACGCATCGAGGTTCTCCGCCATCGAGGCGCGCACACCGTTCTGGCGCAGCAGGTCGATGAAGGCGATCAACTTATCTTCCATCGCAACCGGCGCGCTAGTGCAGCACGTCTCCTTCGACCGCTTGCGCCGGTTCTTCCGCCGCTCGCTTCTGCAGGTACTCCTTCAAATCGGTTTGCGCCTTGCGGATGTCGCCCTCGTATTTGAGGATCGCATTGAGGGTGTCGTCGATCAGCTGCTCATCGAGGCGATCGGCATTGAGAATCGTCAATGCTTTGGCCCAATCGAGCGTCTCGCTGATGCTCGGTGCCTTCTTGAGATCGAGGCGGCGGATACGATGCACCACCTCGACCAATTCGTTGGCGAGCTTCTCGTGCATCTCGGGCAGCTTCAAACGGACGATGGCGAGCTCCTGCTCGATCGGGGGGAAGTCGATATACAGATGCAGGCAGCGGCGCTTGAGCGCATCGGACATCTCGCGGGCATTGTTGCTGGTCAACACCACCAGCGGGATGTGCTTGGCGGCGAGCGTGCCGAGCTCCGGTACGCTGACCTGAAAATCGCTGAGCACCTCGAGCAGAAAGGCCTCGAACTCGGTGTCGGCTTTGTCGATCTCGTCGATCAGCAGCACCGTCTGCTTGCCCGACAGAATCGCGCGCAGCAGCGGCCGCGGCAGAATGAAGCGCTCGGAGAAGAATACGTCTTCCTCACCGGCGATGCGCTCGACCGCGACCTGCAGACTCGGCGCGTCGCCGACGATCTCGCCGATCTTCTCCTTGAGCATCTGGGTGTAGAGCAGCTGTTTGGCGTATTCCCACTCGTACAGGGCCTTGGCCTCGTCGAGGCCTTCGTAGCATTGCAAGCGGATCAGCTCGCACTGCACCGCGCCGGCGAGCACCTTGGCGAGCTCGGTCTTGCCGACACCGGCGGGTCCTTCGACCAAAATCGGCTTGCGCAGCTTGGCAGCGAGATAGACCACCGTCGCGATGCGGCGGCTGCTGATGTACTGCTGCGCGGCGAAGCGTTCGATCACTTCTTCAATCGATTCAAACATGCGCTCTCCCAGCTAGCTCGCCGCTTGCTAACACACGCCCTGTGGCCGAACAATTCAGCCTCGCCGGCGTCTCTCCACGGCCGTGGTGCGGGGCGATTGCCGGGTCTGCGCCCACTGCCTATGAGGGCTCTGTGTGCACGCTCGCCATCTACTTCCAAGCGCATCGCCGCTATCCGCTGGTGATTGCCGCCAATCGCGACGAGCTCCTCGACCGCCCCGCCCTACCCCCGCAGGTGGTGTGGCGCGATCCTTGGATCGTCTCGGGCATCGATCAGATCGCCGGCGGCACCTGGCTCGGGCTCAACCAACATCATCTGGTGGTCAGCGTGCTCAATCGGCGCACCGACGAGCCCGGCGATGCATCGCGGCGGTCGCGCGGCGCGCTGTGCTCGGAGCTGTTGCACGCCGCCACCGTCGCCGATGCCTTGGCTGCCGCACGCGCCGACCGGCGGGCCTACAATCCGTTCAATCTGCTGCTGGCTTCACCGCAAGCCGCCTACGTCCTGTCGAATCTCAGCGAGCCGTGGTCGGTGGCGAAGTTGGATCCCGGTGTGCACCTGATCAGCAATCTCAGCCTCAACGACCCGACCTGCCCGCGCATCGCCAAGTCACATCGGCTGTTCGAGCGGATCGTCCCCGGGCTCGACGGCGACCTCGAGAGCTTTCGCGGCGCCGCACGAGAAATTCTCTCGGATCACTCGACGCCGCTCGATCCGCGTGGTGAGGGACCGCCGACCAATCTCTGCTCCCATCTCGGCCGCTACGGAACGCGCTGCTCGTCGCTCTTGATCTACGACGGCACGGAACAGCGGACCGAATTCTGGCATGCCGACGGCCCCCCGTGCACCAGCGCCTACCGGCAGCTCGCGCTGCCTCGGGCAGAGCCCCCCGACGGGCTCAGTTCTTGAGGGCGTAGGTCAGCTTGTCGCGCACCCGCATGTACTCCGAGCGGATGCGATCGGAGCGCAGATCGCCCTCCTCTTCGAGCGCGCGAGTGAAGTTGGTCACGGTGACGGTGTAATCGTTGAGTTGATCCTCGGTGTACTTGCCCGCTTCTTCCTCGGCCACCTCGCGGATCTGCCGCAGCAATCCTTCGACGTGCTGGAAGATTCGTTCGCGATTGGTCGAGTCCAAGTGGCTCAGCGCCTCCTTGGCAGAGCTGGCGCCGATGCCACCGCCTCCGCCACCAGGCCGCCGAGTCGGCCGCTGCGGCCG
>DASPMH010000723.1:0-2384 GCA_035627175.1 Terriglobales bacterium
CCAAGAGCATCGATCCGAGATCGGTCGCGTCGTTACCAATAGCCGTGGTCGCCATTCAGTCCCTCCATCAGGCGGTCGAATTGTGATCGTCGTTGTCACGCCGTGGCCACGCCGCTCCGACCGGCGTCGCTCTAGCGCGTCGTTCAGCTTCGTCCGGTGCGGCTGCGACCGGGCGTCGTGTGGCCGGTTACCCGGCCTCTCGCTGTTGGTTTGTCAGGTGAGCCCCCCGGGCCGCTGCAAACTGAGCCTCGTGTACGGGAGCCATATGGCGACGCCTTGTGACCGTTCTGTGGTCGCGCAACTATTTTTTCCGATCGTCGTTTCTCGACAACCTCGACCTTGTGACCGACCTGTGACCGGGCAATCGACCTCGGCACCGGTCGGTGCTCTCCTGGTCTGCAAAGCAGCTTGATAGAAAAGGGGCCGCCCTGGGTGACGGCCCCTTATGACCTTACGATTCGGACTATTGCTTAGGCTAACCCTGAGCGAGAGAGCCCTCGGGGCGCCTACGCGCTAGTGCCAACCGTCTGGTCTGGCCACAAGATCAAAGGAACATCCTGATCCTGTAGCGATCATTAATCGTAGCACACCCTTTGCTCGCCAAGCAGTAGAGAAATTCCCTCAACTTCATGGCAAGAAATTTTTGTGGCGAGTTCCCGAGGCTCGATCGCAAAAGGCGAGAAGTTTGGACAGCGTTTCGAGACAAATCCGCATATAGAAGCGCTTCACTTTGGGTCTAATTATTTAACCAACCAAGCCGGCGGGTTCGACCCGAGTCGCGCTCGCAGAACCGCAAGCTGGACGGCTTGGAGGGCGATGACACTCAGTGAGTCGCGGATTTCGCCGGCCGCGACCATTTGAAATGCTTCCTCCAGGGGAACTCGCCGGACGGTGATGTCCTCGGTAGGCTCGGGCATCGCGGTCCCCGCCGTCAATTGCCAAGCAACGAAGGCGATGGCCCTTTCATCGGATGTCGAGTTGGACAGGTCCGCCTCAGCAACCTTCTGCCATTGGGCCGCTACCAATCCCGTCTCTTCCTTCAACTCGCGCGCCGCCGACTCGACGGGATCTATGCCTGGCGTGCCACCGCCTTCAGGAATCTCCCAGCTATAGGCTTCCAAGGGGAAACGATACTGTCCGACAAGATACGTGTGCCGCTCGGCATCGATAGGTACGATGCCAACAGCAAGATGCTTGTAGTGTATCTTGCCGTAGATGCCCGTGCTGCCAGCCGGCGTGACCACCTCATAGTGTGTCACTTCTAGCCACGGGTTGTCATAGACGGTGCGCCCTGCCACGACCTGCCACGGTCCCTTGCGTTCGATCTTCATGGAGTGGCGATATCAAATCCGCGCGACGTCTCCAACCGACAAACTCGCGGTGACGTGAACGCAGTTCCGTCTCGGTTATCCCGGTCGCCACATATTGCCGGAGGATACTCAACCAATCCTGTGGATTAAGTGCAGGTTGCAGAAATGAGACAGACGCAACTACTATGAGAGCCGTAGCCACCAGCGTGATTGGAAGCTAGCTGTGCGTAAGCCGATCCTCCTCATGGGTCTGCCAGGAGCGGGGAAAACCACCCTGGCCAAGTGCCTGGCTCCGCGGATCGGGGCGGTTCATTTCAACAACGACGATGTCCGCGCCAATGTCGGCCGCGATCTCGATTTCTCGATGGCGTCGAGGATCGAGCAGGCGCGGCGCATGCGCTGGCTGTGCGATCAGGTCGCCCGGGCCGGCCATGCGGCCATCGCCGACTTCATCTGCCCCACCGCGGCGACGCGCGAGGCATTCGGCGATTGCTTTCTCGTCTGGGTGGACCGGATCTCCAAGAGCCGATACCCCGATACCGACGCGCTTTTCGAGGCGCCCGATCGTTTCGATGTTCGCGTCGAGCCCGACGGCACGCCCGAATTCTGGGCCGAAGCCGTTGCGAAGGCCTATCTGCCCGTTTTCGATCCGCGCAAGCCGACCGCGCTGTTCGTCGGCCGCTACCAGCCCTTCCACGCCGGCCACCAGGCGTTGATCGAGCAGGGGCTGGAGCGCGTCGGCCAGGTCTGCATCGCCGTCCGCGACGTCTATGCCACCGGCAACGAGAACCCGTTGAAGTTCGAGGACGTGAAGCAGCGCATCGAGGCCGCGATGTCTGCGCATCGGGGGCGGTTTGTCGTCGTGCCGCTGCCCAACATCACCCACGTCTTCTATGGCCGCAATGTCGGCTATGCCATCGAGCGCATCGAGCTCGACGACGCTCTGCACGGCATCTCGGCGACCGAAGCGCGGCGTCGGGCGCGACTGCGGCTGGCGTCATCATAGCCCTGGCGCAGGACCTCATGCGGCTTTTCGGTTGGCGACGTTCCCGGCCACTGCCGGTCCTGGCGACG
>DASPMH010000724.1:0-4309 GCA_035627175.1 Terriglobales bacterium
GAGCACCTCGAGCGGGCCCTACAGCGCTTGCCGCCGCTGCGCCGGCAATTACCCCACACCGGCATCGACCTCGAGATCGAAATCCGTCTGACTCTCGGCTGGGCGCTGTGGCTGCTCGGTTACCCCGACCAGGCGATCGCCTCGGCGCAACAGGCCGCCCAGACCGCAACCGAGCGTCAGGATCCCAACAGCTGCACCGTCGCCTTGGTGTATTTGTTCAATGTGCATCACCTGCGCGGCGAGTACGACTTGGCCGCTGCACGCGCCCGCGAGCTGCAGGCGGTCGGCGACGAGTACGACCTCTATCTGCCCAAGCGCACCGGCCTGATCATGGAGGCCGCAGCCTTGATGGAGCAGGGCGAGCTCGATCGGGCGGTGTGGCGGTTGCTCGAGAGCGAGGCGACTGAAGGAGCCGCCGGCTTACAGCAGGTCGTGCGCACCTACTATCTCGGCCGCGTCGCCGCCAACTGCGTCTGCGTCGGTACCCCCGAACAAGGCCTGGCTTTGGCCGGCGAAGCGCTCGAACGGATCCAGGCGACCGGCTTTGCTACCAGCAAGGCGGAGATCCGCCGCATTCAAGGCGAGTTGCTGCAGTTGCTCGAACCCGAAGCGATGGCGCGCTATGCCGGCGAATGGGGTAGCGAGCCCGAGGCGGCGGCGGAGTGGTGCTTTCAACAGGCGCTCGAGATCGCGCGCAGCCAAGGCGCTCGCGCCTGGGAGCTACGCGCCGCCGTCAGCCGCGCCCGCCTGTGGAACCGCCAGGGACGCCGCGGCGAAGCGCAACAACAGCTCGCCGACATCTACTCGCAATACAGCGAAGGCGTCGCCACCGCCGATCTCCGCGAAGCCGCAGCGGTGCTCGAGCACCGCTGAGACCGAGTCGAGATGTCGGAGCGCAGAGCGTCTCACCGGATCGGCGCGGCCTTGCTCTTCCTCGCCGCCGCGCTACTTGCCATGGCGGCGTCGCAGCGGTCTGCATCGGAGGCGATTCGCGGCGAAGCGTGGCGTGCTCACGCCGACCGTTTCGGTCGATTCGGCGCGCCAGCCCCGGCAGCCGAGGATTCCGCTCGCAGCGGCTCGCCCGATCCCTTTGCGGGCGCTCGCATCAGCCCCGGCACCACTGCGGCTGGTGGCATCAAAGTCGAGCTCGGAGCCCGCGCTCTGCACCAGTTGCACGTTGCCGCGCCGTTGAGCGAGCCGGCCAGCGCCGCCTGCCAGCCAGTGCGATGACACGGCTGGTGGCGCTGCTGGCATTGCTGCTGCTTCGCGAGCCAGCGGTCGCCGCCGAATTCATTATCGCCAATCAAGACCTGCCCGGTGCCGGTTTCAACGATGTCACGCCGCGCGATCCGGTCGGCGGCAACAGCGGCACCACTCTCGGCGAGCAACGTCGCATCGCTTTCGAGCACGCCGCGGCGCTGTGGGGCACGCTGCTCGACAGTGACGTGCCGATCGTCGTCGATGCCAGCTTCGAGAAGCTCAGCTGCACTGCGGCCTCGGCCGCACTCGGCTTCGCCGGTTCGGCAAGCTCCTTTGCCGACTTCGAAGGCGCACCGCGTCCACGCACGCTCTATCCCAGCGCTCTTGCCGATGCTCTGGCGGGAATCGATCTCGACCCCGGCGTGCGCGACATCCTCGCCAAGTTCAACCGCGACATCGACAACGGTTGCTTCCGCAACGGCGCTTCGAAGGGTTGGTACTACGGGCTCGACGGCAAGCCGGGCGAAGGTCAGATCGACTTCGCCAAAATTCTGATGCACGAGCTGGCGCACGGGCTCGGCTTCGGCACCTCGGTCGATCTCGACAGCGGTCGGCGCTGCTGCGGCGACGCGCCGGAGGAGCAGTACGACGACGCGTTGATGCTCTGGCTCGAGGATCACACCGTCGCTCTGACCTGGCCGGAGATGACCGACGCCCAGCGCCAAGCCTCGGCGCGCCGCAGCGGCGAGCTGCACTGGGTCGGACCTGCCGTGCGCGCCGCCAGCAGCTTTCTGTTGCAGGGCCGTGAGGGCGATCACGTCGAGATGTACGCCCCGAGCAGCATCGAAGGCGCCTCGTCGGTGTCACACTTCAGCATTTCATTGTTCCCCAACGAGTTGCTCGAGCCGTTTTTCAATGCGACCTCGATGCACCTGCTGGCGACCGCGCTGCTGCAGGATCTCGGTTGGCCGATGGCGGCCGCGCCGACGACAGCGACAGCGACAGCGACAGCGACGAGCGCGGTACCGACGCCGTCGCCGCCGAGCAGCAAGACACCAGCGGCGACGGCTACGCCGACACCGAGCCCGTGCGACGGCGCGCTCTCCGCTGCCGACCTGACCGCGATCGCTCGCGCCGCCGCAGGTGAACCGGGGCGTTGTGTCGGTCACGATCGCAACAGCGACGGCAAAATCGACGAGGCGGACATCACCGCCGCCATCCACCTCCTGTTCCTCCGGCTGTAGCGCGCGCTCTCCGAGCGCGCCTCCGGGGACACACCCTCCACCCGTCGCCCCGCCGGCCGGCTCGGAGAGCCGGCGCTACAGCCGGAGGGCGCCGGTCCCCCGCCCGCAAAAATGCGCGCGCGGGACCGGCGCGAAGAGCTACGCGATCAACGCGAGCGGCGCTTGCCGCGGCTCTCTTTGCTGTCCCCGGATTTGCCGGTCTGGCCGCCGACGTGGGCGGTCGTGCCGGTCTGGCCGGTGGTGCCGGCGACCGTCGACTCGCGGTCGAACTGGCCCTGATCGTGGCGACCTTCGCGCTGCACGCGCAGCTCGTTGATGACGTCGGTGACGCCGCTGATCGACTCGGCGAGATCCTCGGCGAGTCGCTTCGCCTCTCGACTGTCGACGTGCCCGCTCAGCCGCACCTCTCCCTGATCGACTTTGACGTCGATGGAGCTCGCATCGAGCTCGTCATCGTCGGTGAAGCGGTCGCAGATCTCCTCGCGGATCCGCTCGGCCGAACGATGATAGCCCTGCGGGCCGCGACCCCGATACGAGCGGAACCCATGGCTCTGCCCGAATTGCTGGCTGCGATCGCGGCCGAAGCCTCCTTGGGCGTACGGACCCGGCCACGTCTGATCGTAGTCGCGAGCCGCATCGCCGTACCTCGGCGCACCGGAACGCGGGAAGCTACCTTGCTCATGGCGACCGCCGCTCATGCCGTGACCACCGTCGCCTTGTCCCGAGCGCTCATCCTGGCCGCCAAAGCCGTAGCCGCCCTGGCCGAAGCGACTGCGCTCGCTCTGCATCATGCGCCTGCGCCCGTAGTCGCCTTGCATCCGTCCCTGGTTCTGGCCCCAGCCCTGTTGGTCGTTGCCTGAGTCGCCTTCGCCGTAATCGCTTTGGGCGAATCCTTCGGAACGACGCGAGCGGCCGGCGCCGAAGGTTTGACCCCAGCTCTGGCCATAGCCACCGCCTCGTTCCTCCTGCTCACGCGGGCCGCCGCTGAATTCACGATTATCCATGGCCGGGCTGCGGTACTCACCGCGGCTATCCCGCCAGCGGCGGTGTGCGCCTTGGCCGCGGGTGCCCTCCGGCGAGCTGGCATAGTCCGTGTCCTCGTCCAAGGTCTCGCCGGCGCCTTCGTACATCGGGCCGATCGGCTCCTCCTCCGACCACCGGTCGCGTTCGCGGTTGTACCAACCGAAGCCGCGCCGCCCCATTTGGGAGGAGCCGCGGCTACCTCGAGAAGATTCAAACTGTTGTCCACGATTTGGCATGACGCTCTCCTTTCACGCTTTGTGATTGGACGACGCGTGGCGCGCTGCCCATCAGGAGAGGAGCTGCAACCGCGGTGCCCGCGAGCGGGCGCATCATCTCAGGCGCCTGCGGCGCTGCCCCCTTTGTAAAGGGGGCGCACACCTTGAGCGGCGCAGCACAGCTATTCGGATTCGGCGGCGCCGCGCAGAATCCAGGCGTGGATCGCGGCAACGGCTTCATTCGAGATCGGCGGGCCGACCAGCGGCATCCGGCTACCGAGAATGGGATTGATCAGCGGCAGGAGGGTCGGACACAAGTCCCGGCTGTGGATGACGTCGCACACTTTCAACAAGAGAAAACTGTTGGCGGTGTCGCCGGGCACGACCCGCTTGAACCCCATCGTCGCCGCCGAGGGGTTGTCCGGCGCGTGGTTGACCAACTCGGCATAGGCACGGCCTGGCTCGAGCACCAGATTCCCCGAGAAGCCGCCGCTGACGGAATCGTGGCAGAACTGGACGGCGCAACTGGTGCGGAAGATTGTCTGCTCGATCTCAGCGAAGCTGACTACCGGGACGGTCGCTGTGGCGCTGGCGGTGGCGCTCGCCGAGGCAGTCGGCGTGATCGTC
>DASPMH010000725.1:0-13860 GCA_035627175.1 Terriglobales bacterium
GCCCTGGCGATCGGCTTGATCAATGCGATCGTGCCCGCCGAGCAATTGCTTGCCACCGCGCTAGCGGCGGCCGATAGCGTCGCGGCCAACGCACCACTAGCGGTGCGAGAGACCCGCCGCGGCGTCCGCGAGCTGCTCGGCTTGTCCCTGGCCGACGCATACCGCCGCCAGGAGGAGCTCGGCCGGCCGCTGCGGCGCAGTGAAGATGCGCGCGAAGCGCAACGCGCCTTCGTCGAAAAGCGCCGACCCAACTTCCGCGGCCGCTGACCGGGTGGGCGGCCCGCCCTCCCCCCTCCTTTCTGAGGAGGGGCCCCTCGCAGAAGTGCTCACGGGGGAGTGGACCGGATAAATCCCCGCGCCTGCGGCGCTGCCCCCTTTGGGAAAGGGCGCGTCGACCCTGGGGCTCACTCGGAGCACGCGTTGATAGAGTGCAACGGCGGCAAATTTCGCAGTGAAATCGCGGGTGGCTATGTGACGCATCCTGGCATTTCCGTTGCACACGGGGCGGCCAAGGAGGCAACGAAGGTATGACCAAGATGTTTGTTTGCGATCAGATCGGGGCGTTGACAGCGGACATCGAGGTGGAGGAGCCGGGGCTGGTGGATGCGCTCGAGCACGAGAAGGCCGATCCGGTAATTCGTTGCGCGTTGCTGATGGCGGTATCGTCCTTGGCGCAGGGTGGCAGCTGGCCGGTCGCGGCGTTGGAGAGCATGGCGGGTTTCATGCAGCAGATGCGGGATCAGGTGGTTCGCGATCGAATGCACTAAGCTCGCCCCTGCCGACTCCCCCTTGCCCCCTCCTCAAAAAGGAGGGGAGGAGAGAGGAGATGGAGGTTACGCGGCTAGTAGCGGATCGAGCCGGCCGCCGGCGTCGAGCGCGTGCAGCTCGTCGCAGCCGCCGATCGCCTGGTCGTCGATGAAGATCTGCGGCACGGTGTGGCGGCCGGAGCGGTGGATCATCTCTTTGCGGCGTTCGTGATCCTGCGAGACGTCGATCTCCTCGAAATGGACCTTCTTCTGCTTCAACAGTGCCTTGGCGCGGACGCAGTAGGGGCACCAGGGGGTGGTGTAGATCTGAATCTTGGCCATGACCGTAGGCTAACTTTGGCCTGCAGCCGGGGCAAGCGAGGCCCGCAGCCACCTGACCAAGATTGCCTCGCTGGCGGGGGTAAGGTACGGCCGTTGCCTATGGCAGCGCCGGAAGAATTCGCCGAGCTCGTTCGCATCATGGCCCGCCTGCGCGCCCCGGGTGGCTGTCCGTGGGATCGCGAGCAAACCCATGCCTCGATCAAACCATACGTCATCGAAGAAGCGTATGAAGTCGCCGAGGCGATCGATGACGGCGACTTCGGCGAGCTGCGCAAGGAGCTCGGCGATCTGCTCTTGCAGGTCGTCTTCCATGCGCAGATGGCGAGCGAGGCCGGGCAGTTCACCATCGAAGACGTGGTGCGCGCCATCAACGACAAGATGGTGCGGCGTCACCCGCACGTCTTTGCCGGCGTCGACGTCTCCGGCTCCGACGAGGTGCTGCGCAATTGGGCGAAAATCAAGACCGAGGAGCGCCAAGGCCAAGCCGACAACTCGGTCGTCACCGGCGTGCCGCGCGCCTTGCCGGCGCTGCTACGGGCCCACCGGCTCGGCGAGAAAGCCTCGCACGTTCACTTCGACTGGCAAGATGCTGCGGCGGTGCTCGACAAGGTCGACGAGGAGCTCGGCGAGCTGCGCCAAGCGCTCGCGGCGGAAAGCTCGGCCCGGGTTGCGGCCGAGCTCGGCGACCTGCTGCACGCCCTCGCCTCGCTCGGCCGGCATCTAGGGATCCACGCCGAAGATGCTTTGCAGGGCGCCAACGACCGCTTCATCCGGCGCTTCCATGCGATGGAGGAGGGCATCGCGATGCGCGGCAAGGACATCCACGACCTGACTGCAGATGAGCTCGAGCTGATCTGGTCGGAGGTGAAAGCCGCCGAAGGTTGAGCTTGCTGCGGCAGTGTTTCCGCTTGATGCCAGCGAACACGGAGCGTATGACGTCGCCATTCCGCTGTGGGGGCACGGCAACGAAACTCGGGCACCATTTAGCGCTGATCAGGAGGAGGGCGATGCAAGCCTTGCAGGTGATTCGACGAACGAAGTTGGGGCGGTTGCCACTGCAGGCTGTGGCGATCTCACTGATCCTCGCGGCGTGCTCGTCCGCCAAGTCGGACCAATACCGCAGCGGCGCCAATGGCGGCGGCCCGGGTGAGGCCGTGCTGGCGACGACTGAGGTCAAAGAGATCCTGAGCGTGTCCAACGTGCGCGCTACCAACCACAAGGTCACCGGAACATTGACCAACCGCAGCCCGAAGACGCTGCGCGATGTGCAGCTGATGATTCAGCACACCTGGTTGTGGAAGAACGAACGCAATCCCGGCAAGAACAACCCTGGTCGTACCGAGTTCTATCAGATCCTCGAAGACATCCCCCCGAACGAGACGATCTCGTTCGAGTATCGGCCGCAGCCGCCGTTGCCGCAGCGCAAGGACGGACATTTCGAAACGCACGTCGCCGTGACCTCGTTCACCGAGGTCGGCGACTGAATCTGACTCTCGCCAACCGGCCGCTGCCGGCGGCAAGGAACATGGCGCACGGTTCGCTGCTGGTCGTCGACGACAATCCCGACAATCGTCACCTGCTCAAGGTGATGCTGCAAAACGAAGGGTACACGGTTCACACCGCCGAATCGGGTGCAGCGGCGCTCGATCTCTATCGCGAGCATTCGATCGAGCTGTCGCTGGTCGATCTGCAGATGCCGGAAATGGACGGCATCGCCTTGTTACAGCGCTTGCGGGCCATCGATCCGCACGCGCCGGTGATCGTGGTCACCTCCTTCGGGTCGATCGAGAAGGCGGTCGCGGCGATGAAAGCCGGCGCGCTCGACTTCGTCACTCGCCCGCTGCGCCGGGAGGTACTGCTGGCGCTGGTAGAAAAAGGCCTCGCCATGGGCCAGCTGGTAGCGGAGAACCGCCGTTTGCGTGACGAGGTGGTCGGCAAATACGACTTCTCTCAGATCGTCGCCAAGTCGCGTCCGATGGAGCAGGTGCTGGCTCTCGCCGGCGAAGCGAGCAAGCGCGACGTCACGGTCTTGATCACCGGCGAGAGCGGCGTCGGCAAGGAAGTGCTGGCGCGGGCGATCCACTACAACAGCAGCCGCCGCGCCGGTCCGTTCTTCGCGCTCAATTGTGCCGCCATCAGCGAGAGCCTGATGGAGAGCGAGCTGTTCGGTCACGAGAAGGGCGCCTTCACCGGAGCCGACCGGCGCAAGCAGGGCCTGCTCGAGCAGGCCGCCAAAGGGACGCTGCTGCTCGACGAGATCGGCGACTTGCCGGCAACGGCGCAGGCCAAGCTGCTGCGCGTGATCGAGAACCGCGAGATGATTCCTGTCGGCGGCACGCGCGCGGTGCGTATCGAAGCGCGGCTGATCGCGGCGACCAATGCCGATTTGCGCCAGCGCGTCCACGACCGCCGCTTTCGCGAAGACTTGTACTTCCGCCTCAACGTCTTGCCGATCCACATTCCACCGCTGCGCGATCGGCGCGAAGACATCGTCCCGCTGGCGCACCACGTGCTGGCGCGGCTGTCGCGCGAAACCGGACGGGAGCTGCCGGGCTTTGCCGCGGATGCGATCGACTATCTGATGCAGGCCTCGTGGGACGGCAACATTCGCGAGCTCGCCAATGCCATCGAGCGGGCGGTGATCGTCAGCAAGCACAGCTTGTTGACCGCCGCGGATTTCCCGCCGCACTACAGCCGTCCCGGTGCGCCGCCGCTCCAAGGTGAGCGATCCGCGGCGATACCGCCGCTCGCCGAGGGTATGAAGCTCGAGGATGTCGAGCGAACTTTGCTGCAGCAGGCGCTCAGTCGCAGCGGCAACAACCTCACCCGCGCGGCGAGGGTGCTCGGCATGGGCCGCGGCGCCTTGCGCTACCGTCTCGAGAAGTACGGCATCTCCGCCAAGGAGTGAGGCCGCGATTGGCGTGTCCTGCGGCAGTTGCGGTAGGTTGCGCCCCATGTTGATCGGCACCCTCTGGTTGGCGCAGGTGGCGGCGTTCGCGGCAGGTCTCCTCGGGCCGTGGCGCGACCCCGCCGAGCTTCACAATCCCGGGCGCGTCGCCCGGCCGATCCGCATCGGCATCTCCTTCTCCCTGCTGCTCGGCGCTCTATTGGTCTGGGCTCAGAGCGACGGCGTGCTCGCCGTCTATGCCGGATGGATCTGCGCTGGAATGGCGGCTTCCTTCGTCGGCGATTTGATCATGGCCCGGCTGATCCCTGTGCCCGTCCGCTTGATCGGCGGTATGGTCGCCTTCGCCGTCGGCCACGCCTGCTACATCAAGGGGTATGCGGCCACGCTCGCCGCCGCTGGGCACTCGGCATTCCCGCCGGTGCTGTGGCTGGTGTTGCTGCTGTACGGCGCCGGCACCGTGCTCGGCTGGCAGCGATGGATCCAGAACCCGCAGCGGCGCCGCGAGCTCAACATCGGTGCTCTGGTGTACGGCGCGTGGATCGCGGTGATGGCCGCTTTCGCGTTTGCCCTCGCCTGGACCCTCGGCGGCGGTTTCTGGCTGGCAGCGATCGGCGGACTGATCTTCATCGCTTCGGATTTCCTCATCGGTCTGACCGAGATCCGCGGCGTGCCGATCAGCAATGCCAACGATTGGATCTGGCTGACCTACATCGCCGGCCAGATGGGCATCATCTACGCCGCCTGGGCGGCGGGATGACGGCTGCGCGGCTCAGTCCGATGCCGGAGCGCGGCGCTTCAACAACTCATCGAGGCGGCTAGCGATGATCGCGTTGCCGCGTCCGTTGAGGTGGCAGCCGTCGATGTACACCGCCTCACCGCCGTCGAGCGCATCGGTAAAGTCGTGCATCCATTCGCCGGGCTCGTTGCGGATGATCTCCTGCACCAGCGGATAGAGCAGGCGGTAGTCCCGTGAGCGCGTGTCTCCCAACATTCCTTCGAGGTGGGCGATGTTCGGCCTGCCGACGAGCGCGACCGGTTGCAGCACCGCATGGAAACGTGCGCCGGCGCTCTCGGCGACCATCTTGGCGATCCGCCAGTTGTTGACCAGAGTCGCAGCGACCCGGCGGGCCTCGTCGGGATTCTCCTGACAGCGCGAGGGCAGCTCGGCGGCGCGTGCAATCGTCTCGGCGAGCGGGCGCAAGCCACTGAAGAACGTCTGCGCGGTGTGCGAGTACGGCTCCATGCGGCGAATGATCTTCGCCTGCTCGCGGTGGCCGTTGATGCTGACATCGGCGCGGCAGAGGGTGAACAGGTCGTTGCAGCCGTCGTAGAAGATGACGGTATCCATCGGCTCGCCGTCGTTGACGAGATTGATCAGGCGCTGCAGCTCCTGGCGGCTGACGTACCCCGACACCCCGTGGTTGTAGACGGAGGCATCGGGATTGAGGTCGTTGATCTGAGCGGCGACGGTGTGCCGGTCATCGACGCCCTTGCCCCACATCGTCGATCCACCGAACAGACGAACGTGTGGTCCGGGAGCATCGGCAGCGATGCGGCGATGACGACGATCGCCGTTGGCGTCGATGGTCGTCGTCGAGCCGGTGAAGGGATGATGCAGCCAGCCGAGGTAGGGCACGTAGCGCGTCTGGAGTTGGGCGTATTCGCGAAACACTTCGACGGCATTGGCCGCTTCGGCCGCAGCATGACGGTAGGCCTTCTCGTCGACCGGTGGCAAGCGGGTGACGATCCAGCGGTGCAGATCGAATCCGACCGCAGCGACCAAGTTCAGCCCCCACAGCAGGGCCATCGCCACCGCCAGGTTCCCGAGAACCAGCTTCTTCCAACTCGGCTTTTCCCCCATGTTCGGCAGCGCCTTCTATCCCGCCAGGACGCGAGGGGAAAGAGCCTGACGCATTCTCGGCGCATGCTCCGGTCCCCTCCCCGCGCGCATCTTTCGGCGAGTGCCCCCTCCCTAACCCTCACAACTCCGCCAAGGCTTCGTTGCGCGAGCCCCCGTTGGCACAATTGCTCACGGGGGAGGGGACCGGAGGTGTCCCCCAGGTTCTGAGACAAGCTCTACCGAGCGCAGCTACAGCGGGCCTGCCGCGCTCTACCGAGCGCAGCTACAGCGGGCCTGCCGCGCTCTACCGAGCGCAGCTACGGGATCGCGAAGTCGACCTGCCGTGCTATCGTCGGTGGATGTGGATTGGGATACGACGATGCGGTCGCATGCTCGCGCTGGCGTGCCTGTTAGCTCTGCCGCAGACCGCTGCCGCCTTCTCGGTGCTGGCGCACCAGGCGGTGATCGACGAGACCTGGGACGACACGCTGGTGCCGGCGCTGCGACAGCGGTTCGGAGACGCCGGCAAGAAGGAGCTCGAGGAGGCGCGCAGCTTTGCCTACGGCGGGTCGCACCTACCCGATCTCGGCTACTTCCCCTTCGGCAATGTCTTCTTCACCGATCTGCTCCACTACGTGCGCTCCGGCGAATTCATCGCGACCCTGCTCGCCGAAGCGCAGTCGCGCGAAGAATACGCTTTCGCCCTCGGGGTGCTGTCACACTACGTCACCGACAATACCGCCCATCCGCTCGCCACCAATCGTTCGGTGCCGGAAATCTACGATGAGCTGCGGGAGAAGCACGGTGATCGGGTCACCTATTCCGACGATCCGTCGTCGCACGTGCAGACCGAATTTCGCTTCGACGTGCTGCAGGTCTCGCGCAAGCAACAGCCGCCGAGCTTCTACGAGCATGCCCTATCGTTTCAAGTCGCCAAGCCGGTGCTGGCGCGCGCCTTTCAGCGCACCTACGGACTCCGCCTCGAGGAGGTCTTCGTCGATGTCGATGTCGCCATCCTCACCTACCGCTGGGCGTTCCGCGAACTGATACAGGCCGCCACTCGCATCGCCTTCGAGCTGTATGTTGCCGAGTCCGATCCCACCGCCGACCCGAAAGACTTCGTCTATGAGATGTCACGCGGCGACTTCGAGCAGGCCTTCGGCGCCGACTACCAACGACCCAACGTTTTCCGGCGATTCATCGGGTTGTTCGTCAAGCTCGTGCCGGATTACGGTCCCTTCCAGCGACTGATCTACAAACCTCTTCCGCCGGCGGCACAGAACTATTTCGACCAGGCCATGCGGCAGACGGTCCATCGCTATCGCACCGCGGTGGCGCAGGCCCGCTCCAAATCGGTCGAGCTCGGCGATCGCATCCTCGATACCGGCGAGCCGGTGCAGCCCGGGGCGTATCGCCCGGCGGACGAGTCCTACGCCGAGCTGGCGCGCAAGCTCGCCGAGGGCGGCTACAGCGATGTCGATGCCAAGCTGGCAGCGGCGATCGTCGATTTTCTCGGCGACGGCCGCGCCCTGTCGGCGATCGAAGACGAGGGCGATCGGCGCGAGACCGAGGCAGCCGTCGCGGAGTTGCGCCGCCGAACCGAACGATGAGTTGACTCTTGCCGCGGTGAGGACTCGTGCTTTGCCCGGAGGTTCCCTGCGCTGCCGGATTATGATTGGAAGCGGCCGGAGGTGAGCATGGCAATCGAGGAAGGCAAGGCAGCTCCGGCATTCAAGCTAGCGGACGGTGAAGGCAATCAGGTGTCGCTCGCGGACCTCCGCGGCCGAGACGTGATTCTCTACTTCTATCCCAAGGACGACACTCCTGGATGCACCAAGGAGGCCTGCGGCTTTCGCGACTCCTGGAAGGAGCTGCAGAAACTCGGCGTGGTAGTTCTCGGTGTGTCCGCCGACGATGCCGCTTCGCACGAGAAGTTTCGCGCTAAGTACAAGCTTCCCTTCCCGCTTCTGTCGGATCCGGACCGCAAGGTAATGGAGAAGTACGGGGCCTACGGCGAGAAGATGATGTACGGCAAGAAAACCCTCGGAGTGATCCGCTCGACCGTCTGGATCGACAAGGAAGGCAAGGTCCGCAAGCACTGGCGCCGGGTCGCCAAGGCCGAGACCCATCCCGATCAGGTGCTGGCGGCGCTGCGAGCCGACCCCGATTGATCTGAAGAACTATTTAAATTCCCATAATGGCGGTCCGTGTCTATCGTTGCCGCCATGCATCCAGTTGTTTTCGTCTTATCGCTGCTCGTCGCGTTGATCGACGCGCGGCAGTCGCGCGGCGAAAGCATCAGCGGTCGCATCAGCTACTACACTAGCGGGGCACCGGTACCCGATGTGACGGTCCGCCTCAGCGGCCCGCTCAACCTGACCACTCAAAGCGATTCGAACGGCAACTTCAGTTTCCAGGCACTGCCGAGCGCGGTCTGGCACCTGACCGCGACGAAAACCGGAGGCGGCAACGATGCGATCACCGGGTTCGACGCCGCACAGGTATTGGTGCACAGCGGCGGTCCGCCGATGTTGGCGCCCGAGCGGCAGGCCGCTTGCGATGTCGACGGCAACGGCAATGTCACTCCCGCCGACGCCAATCGCATTCTCGACTTCCGCGTCGGCAGCGCCAGCCGCTTCGATCTCAACGAGGCGTGCGACAGCGACTTTCTGTTCGTCGCCGACCCCGCTCCGGCGGCAAACCAGAGCATTACCGAGCTGAGCACCTCACCTGGATGCCAGCAGGGCGCGATCGACTACCAGCCCCTCACCGGCAATCTGACCGGCCAGAACTTTCTCGCCATCGTCATCGGTGACTGCAGCGGCAACTGGCCGAGCGGGCCGGCGCAGAACACGGTGACGCCGACGGCGACCTCGGGCGGCACTGCAACTCGCACCCCGACCCGTAGCGCTACGCCGACCATCACCCGCACCTTTACCGCGACGCGAACGCCGACGCGCAGCGGAACGCCAACGCGGACGCCGACCATCACCCGCACCCCGAGCGCGACGCCGGCCGGCACCGCGACCCGCACACCGACACAATCTTTCGCCTGGCCGACGTTGGCGATCGTCACGCCGATAGCGGGGTTTTCCTCCCCGTTGCACGCGACCCACGCCGGCGACAACAGCGGCCGCATATTCGTTGTCCAGCAGGGCGGCCACATCCGCATCCTGCGCAACAACGTCATCGAGTCGCCGTCCTTCCTCGACATCGACGATCGCATCAGCAGCGGTGGCGAGCGCGGTCTACTCAGCGTCGCTTTCCCGCCCGGCTACGCCAGCAAACGCTACTTCTACGTCAACTACACCAACCCCGCCGGTCACACCGTCATCGCTCGCTTCCATTTGGAGGAAGGCGAGGATGACGTCGCCGACCCGGACAGCGAAGAGATCTTGCTGACGATTCAGCAGCCCTTCGACAATCACAATGGCGGACAGATCGCCTTCTCACCCAACGACGGCTTCCTCTACATCGGCATGGGTGACGGTGGCAGCGCCGGCGATCCGCAGAACAATGGGCAGGATCCGAACACCTTGCTCGGCAAGATGCTGCGCCTCGATGTCGAGAGTGGCGCGCCGACCTATTCGATCCCGCCTTCGAATCCGAACGTCGGCGAGCCGGGGCCGGACGAGGTTTGGGCGAGCGGGCTGCGCAATCCGTGGCGCTTCAGCTTCGATCGCTCGACCGGCGACCTTTACATCGCCGATGTCGGTCAAGGGGAGCGCGAGGAGATCGACTTCGAGCCGGCAGGCGATGCGGGCGGGCGCAATTATGGCTGGCGCATCATGGAGGGTACGCGCTGCTTCAATCCGTCAAGCGACTGCAACATGACCGGATTGACGCTGCCTGTGGCGGAGTACACCCATAGCCTAGGTTGCTCGGTCAGCGGCGGCTTCGTCTATCGCGCCTCGACTCTGGCCCGGATGCAGGGCGTGTACTTCTACGGCGACCTGTGCACCGGCCGCATCTGGGGCCTCAAGCGCTCGGCCGGCAATTGGTACAGCACCCTGCTGCTCGACACCAACCTGACCATCACCAGCTTCGGTGAAGATCAGAGCGGTAACGTCTATGTCGTCGATTTCGGCGGCACGATCTACCGCCTCACCGACCTCAGCGGCACGCCCTGACGAGCTACGGCCGCGCCAACTCCACTCCTTGCACCGTCGCCGGAATGCAGATGCGATCGGTGCTTTTGGTTTCGACCAGCACCGGCGCCGGGAACTGGCTGGCGGGATTGGTCGCCAGCGGCTGATTGCGCTTGATGTCGTGCGGCACGTGCTTGCTCTGCTTGGCCGCCAACGATTGCCCAACGCTCGCGCCGGCCAGCGCTGCCGCGCCGGCGTCGCTGAAGGCCGCGGCGAGCTTCGGCTTGTAGCAGAGCAGGCTGCCCTCCGTCGCCGCGCTCACCGGCGCGATCGCCGCGCTGGTCAGCCGCGGCGGCTCGGCCGCCGCGAAATTCGCCGGGTTGCAGAGCTCGGCGACCTTCTTGGCATCGAACAGACAGTGACTCTCCACCGCAGTGCTGGCGAACGGCACCGCGTCGCTCTGATCGAGGGCACAGTCATCGAACAGCTCGGTGGCGAAGAAGGCTTGCAGATTCTTGGCGAACTTGCCGCCCGGAGCTTGGTCGGTTGCCGCCTTGGTCACTTTGACCGAGTAGCAGAGGAAGTGAGTCGAATCGGCGCTGCCCGGTGCCGCCGGGCTGATCGCCACCGCCGCCGGCACGAGCACGTTGGTGACCCGCTTCGACAGCAGCTCGATGCTGCCGAGCGCGGTGCTGACATCCCACAGCCGGCCGACATGTTTCGCCGCCTTGGGGAAGACTCCTTCGCTGTCGGCCGCGGCAGCGCTCTGCGGCCCGCCCTTGGCGCGGTAACGGACATAGGCGACCGTCGATGCGGGCTCGCTGCCATCGAAGGCAGCGGTCAGCAGTACTCCCGACGGCGCTCCCAAGCGGAAGTTCTCGGGATCGTCGCCCGCGCCGTCGATATGGACGTCATCGCCGGTGACGATGAAATTCTCCGGCAAGGCGTTCGCAAGCGGCGCACCGGTGCCATCTGCCTCCGGCGCCTTGCCTTTATAGCCGACGAACGCTTCGCCGCAGCCGGCGATCTGACTCGGCGTGCAGACGCCGGCGAGGCAAACCTCGTTGGTCGTGCAGACATCGCTGTCGCTGCATTGGGTCATGTCCGGGGCGCTGCCGTCTTCCGGGCAGTGCGCTCCGCCGCTGCAGCTCTCGCTGACATCGCAGCCGCTGCTGTCGGCGGATCGGCAAACGACCTCGGCTCCGGCGAAGGCATCCTCCGGGCAATCGCGGCCGTTGCCGTCGCAGCTTTCGGGCACATCGCACACGCCCGCAACACCGCGACACAAGCCGCTGGCGGCGAACGAGTCGTCGGGGCAATCGGGCCCGCTCCCGGTGCAGACCTCGGCAACGTCGCAGACGCCGTCGATCGGGCGGCAGACGGTGCTGTCGTCGCTGAACAGGTCGGACGGGCAAAGCGGATTGACACCGTCGCACACCTCTTCCTCGTCGCACTCGCCTGCCGTGCCGCGGCAGAGGATGCCGGCATCGCCGACCTGGTCCTCGGGGCAATCGACAGTGCTACCGTCGCATGTTTCGGCGATATCGCAGACGCTCGCCGCCGGCTGGCAGACGGTGCCGACCTCGAGCACGTCCGCAGGACATTCGGCGCTGGTGCCGCCGCAAGTCTCGACGGCGTCACACGGGCCGATGGCATCGCGGCACACTTCGGTCGGAGCCTTGAACGTGCAGGTGGCGGGGTCACAGCAGTCGTCGAAAGGCGCTTCGCATTGTTCGCCGGGCTCGAGCGTACCGCCGCCGCAGTTGCCGATGCGCTGCCCGTAGATTTCCTGATCCGAGCCGTCTTCGCTGCCCGACCAAACTGCCAGGTACTGGCGTGAGGTCGAGGCGTAGGCGACCCGCGGCAAAGCCGCGAAATCATCCATGTCGCTGACGACGAACTGATCGCCGGCGAAGGTGTTCGAGTCCCCCTCGAGAACTCTGGCGAAAACTTCCAGATCGCCTTGGCTCAACGGCGGAGTGTCGTCGTCGCCGTACCAGACGATCAGATACTCGTTGCGGTCTGCGTCGTAGGCGAGCTCGGGGCTCAGGCCGCTGTAGGCGGTGCTACCGTCGGGCCCCATGCTGCTGAGGACGAAGTCATTGCTGCCGATCTCGGCGCCGCTGGCATCGAGGCGTTGGCCGAAGATCTCTTCCTCGTTGAGCACCTGCGGCGGGGTATTGTCGGTACCGCCCCAGACCACCAGATATTGGTTGTCAGCGGTGTTGTGGACCACCGCCGGCTCGGAGGCGCGATAGGCGGTGCTGCCGTCGGGACCCATGTCCGAGATCCGGAAGTCATTGCTACCGAGCGCTGCACCGTCGACCGCATTCAAGCGCTGGCCGAAGATTTCGAACTCGTTGTCGACGAAGGGCACGGTCGGATCGTCGCCATACCAGACCACCAGAAACTCAGCGGCATTGTGGTTGTATGCGACGGCAGGTGCGAACGCGGCAGAGGCGGTACTGCCGTCGACGCCCATGTCGGAGATGCGGAAGTCGTCGTCGCCCAGCTCGGCACCCGCGGCATCCAGACGCTGTCCATAGATCTCAAACTCGTTGTCGACGCTATCGTCGGCGGAGAAGACCACCAAGTAGTGGTTGCGGCCGTGATCGTGCGCAACCGCGGCGCTGAACGCCGAACGAGGCTGTCCCGATATGCCTACGTCGGAGATGACGAAATCGTCGCCGATCTCGGTGCCATCGGCGTCGAGCAGCTGTCCGAAGATTTCGAGCTCGAGGAAATCGTTGTCGTTGCCCTGCCACACCACCAAATATTCGTTGTCGATCGGATTGTAGGAGACCGCCGGGCTGGCAGCGAAGTAATCGAGATCGCCATCCGGACCGACGTGACTGATGCGGAAATCGTCGGCGCCGACTTCAGCGCCGGTGGCCGCATCGATGCGCTGGCCGAACACCTCGAATTCGTCGACCTCGAGCAAGCCCGAGTCGTCCGAACCGATCCAAATGACCAGATACTCGTTGTCGGTCGAGTTGTAGGCTACCGCCGGCTCGTCGGAGAAATAGAGATCGGCGAAAACGAGCTCTCCCATGCTGCTGATCTGAAAATCGTTGGCACCGATCTCCGGATCGACCAACACCGGATACTGGGCCGAGGCGAGAGCGGCGCCCTCGATGACGATGCTGGTGCGGTAGGTCGAGTCGCTCGCTGCCACCGGGCTGACCGACATGGTAGCCGGCAAGCGCTTGCCGCTGCTGTCGAAAACCGAAACCTGACCGAGGCGGATCACAGCCTCGCCGCGACCGCGCCAGATCCAACCCTGCTGCGTCTCCTCGAGGCGGCCATCGGTGACCGCGTGGCCGCGAATGACGAGATCTTCGCCATCGAGGCCGAGTGGCTCCTTGATGACGAAGCGCTGCTCCACCGCGCCGGCGCGGGCGACGTACTCCTCGATCACTGCGCCACGCCGGTAGCGCACCGTCGTCTCCTCACGGATCGGGACGGTAGCGCCATGGTCGACCCGAGGCAGCCTGACTGAGGCACTGCCGATATGCTCGAGCTGCCAGGTCCAACTGGTCTGCTGCGAGCGCGGCGCGACGGTGATGCCGGTGCGGTCGAAGCGCACCTGGTGATGGGGATGATGCAAATCGATCCGATCTCCGCCGGCGCTCCAGCGATTGACGGCTCGACTGACCGCTTCTTCCGGCGCCAGGCGCGCCGGCAGCGCGGCGAACGCTGCACCGGCGTCCACCAAGGCGAGCGCGGGCAATATCAACAGAAACAGCAACCGGACGGCGGCAGCAGAGACTTGCATCGAAACTCCTGTTCGGATCGCGGACGCGCCTTGTACCTTGCGGACGGGCCCCTTCAAACAAAACGCATACCGAACTCTCGGCCGCATCAGCAAACACAATCGCAGTGGCGGCGACGCGGTCCTGCGTCACTGCAGTGACAAATCGTTGCGAGGGCTCATGC
>DASPMH010000726.1:0-2716 GCA_035627175.1 Terriglobales bacterium
TGCTCTGATCGGTGTTTGGCCATGCGCTGCGAATGAGCTCGGCGGCCCCGTTTGCAGTCGTCGATCCACCGACGACGGTCGTACGTGGTCGGCGCCACAGCCGCTCTTTGAAAACCGTTCATGCATCTACGACGTCTTCGCCGGATCGGACGGTGTCACGGCTATCGCGACGGGGCGTTGCATCGATGAAACCGGGAGTAGCCCCTACGTCAGCCGCTCGACCGATGGCGGAGCGACTTGGACCGACCAGCGGTTGCCGGAAACGGACGAGAGCACAGAGGTAACGCCGCATCGCCCCGTCGGCGCCAATGCGACCTGGATGGTTCCAGCAGTCCTCAGGCCAGCAGGAGGCGGGAGTGATGAGGCGTTCGTCGTCTGGCGCTCAGACGATGATGGGGTCACCTGGGAACGGAACACCGTCCACGAACTGCCCTCCTTCGATTGCTGCTCCGACCTGACCTTAGGTACGGATACCGCTGGGACGTGGCTGCTGGCAGTGCCGTTACTACGCTCCGACCAGATGGTGTCGCTATTCCGGTCTACGGACGACGGGCAGACATGGGGGGCGCCATCGGGGCTTGGCTCCAGTGACCTGTTCAACAAAATAGGTGAAGTGGATCTCGCTCCGGCACCAGGAGGAGGATTCGTTGCAGCCGTCCGTGCCGATTCCAAAGGAGCGATCGCTGGCGGCGGTGACTGCGAAGTCGTCATCGGAACGTCAGCCGACGGTTCGACCTGGACGGGGTTCACGCTCTTGAACCCCGAGCCTATGCGTTCCAAAGGCGACGGCGGAAGCTGCAACGGAGATGGTGGCACACCGAGGTTGCTTCGACGGCCCATGTCACAGGAACTTTGGGTCCTCTGGACGGTGGCAGGACCGCCATTCCTTCGCAGTGGATCGTCTGCGGTGATCGCGAAATCGACTGACGGTGGTCAGTCGTGGACGAACCCTGCCGGCTTCGGTGGCGGAAGTGGCGCCGAACCACGCGGCGCCATTGACGGATCGGGCGCTGTGGCCGCGCTCTCTCTGTCATCTGGCGATCTTGTTCTGGCCAGTAGCTATCTGGAATGCCCGACGGCGCCGACGGAAACATGCAAGGCGATCGGTGCTGCAGGGTCGTCCAACCTTCGGGTGCGGAACTCTCCTGGCGCGAAGGATATTCTTCAGTGGGATTGGTTCGGTCCCGACACGAGCCTTGCCGACTTCGGTGACCCGACGGCCGATGCCACGTATCTGCTGTGCATGTACGAGCCTTCGATCGGTGGCCATGAGCTTGCGTTCGAGCGCGAGGTCTCGCCCGACGGTGATTGCAGTGACGACGTGTGCTGGCGTTCTGTTGCCGCCGGCTTCCGGTACTTGGACCGAAAAAATGCGGCTTCGCCTACTCGGTCGCTCTCGTTGTCGGTCGCCGGCAGTGAAGCTGGAGGCATACGATTCCACGGTAAAGGGTTATCGCTGTCTCCTCCCGCGCTTCCAATCTCCGAGGACGGCCCCGTTATCGTGGAGTTGCACAACCCAACAGACTCCGTCTGTTGGGGCGCCGAGTACGTGTCGGTGCTGCGCAACACCGACACGGATTTCAGCGCGAGACAGTAGCACTGCGCGCCGCCAACTGGTTGACCGCGATTGCCCGGCGCCCGTGCAACAGTCGAGAAGAGGGGCGCCAGCCCGCATCCGCGGTTGTGCAGGACTCGCGAAATGCGGGCTGGCGAGACTGAGAGATATTACTTGGCCACGCACTCGTAATTGACGCAGACGGCGTCGTTGTCGCAATCAGCGTCATTGGCATCACACTGCACGCATTCGACTCCGCTCGGGCCGCCGCACACTAGGCCAGGGCCGAATTGGTTCTCGCAATCCTGGTCGTTGAAGCACTGGTCCGGCGTTGTGTTCGTGGTGGTCGATGTCGTTGTAGTCTCCACGCATTGGTCGGGGCACTGCAACGGACTTTCATCGAGGCCGACCGCCTTCTTCAGCACCAGTAGAGCATCACTCGCAGCGACTGCCCCACTGCCGTCGTGATCGCCGCACTCTGCGGCTATTGCGGCTCTGGTAGTGACCAAGATCACCGCCAGTATGAGCAGGGTAACTGTCCTATTACGTTTCATCACGATACCTCCGCTGGCGGTCTAGCATGCATCTCTGTGGTCAGTCTACCTGGCCGGGGAGCAGGGATGGGCCGCCGCCTACTGGCGTCAGCTACGCCCATAGGCCGACGTTCGAGATTGTGCGCTGATTCTTCCTACGCGCCGGTCCACATTCGCAATGACCGAGCCGACCATAGCTTCCTGTCCAATGGCGCTTGGACCGACTTCAGGCCGTTCGACCCTGGCAGAGGCGCCGCCTGGTACACGGCGGCGCATTGCGAGGTCTCGGTGGTCATCGCCTGCCCGCGCCGGGCAGCCTGCCGCCGTGGGGCGGGGTGCCGCGCTACCAGCGTGCCCGCCTAGGGCTCGCACGGACCGGCGCAGCAATGCTCACCGGACTGTCTTCGAAGGTGGTGACGAGGGCGTGCAGCACTACTCGAATCCGACAGGTGTGCCCGCCTCTCGGGTCCCGGACAAGCACGCGGCTCGCGTTCGGGATTTCTGCGCGGTCGCAGCGCTCGGACTAGCGCGTCGGCGCCGAACGCGACCAGGCGATGACGTCCGACGGCGCGCGGACGCCACCCGCGTTTGGATGGACCACGACCGGCTTGGCTGCGTGGCATACCGC
>DASPMH010000727.1:0-7094 GCA_035627175.1 Terriglobales bacterium
CTGATCGGGCCGCGAGCGGTGCTCAACTTGTACAATGCTTCCGGCGCCGCGATCCAAGGCAACTACCTGCGCCACGACTACCACGGCGGGTTCAGCCAGGGCTTCAACCTGTGGTTCACCGGCAGCTCGGGCGATGCGCTCGCCGAGCACAACGTCATTCGCGGCGGATCGTGGCCGGTGCAGAGCTTCGGCGGCGAGTTCCGCTACAATCTGGTGATCGACAGCGGCCACAACTTCTGGCGCAGCGCCGCCGACGACACCGCGATCCACCACAACGTTTTCGCCCACGCCAGCGGCGTCAACACCGGCTACGACGGCGTCTTCAAGTTCTACGGCGGCGAGAGCGGCCTCAGCATCTACAACAACACCTTCGACGCCGGCGGCTCGATCGGCGGCTTCGACGGCCCCGCTTTCAACATCGACGAAGGTTCGATGATCGACTCGATTCGCAACAACCTGTTCACCTCGTTCCTCAACGTCAACTCGGCGTACGACGGTGCCTGGGTGTCGACCCCGGATGGCCCACCCGCGCTGCCGCGTGTGACCGAGGCCGACTACAACGGTTGGTTCAATCCGCTCGCGTTCGGCTCGACGCGCTACCTGGCGGGCGTGGTCAGTGGCAGCGCTGGAGCGAACGACCTGCAGGCCGATCCTCAACTGTCCGGCGAAGCGGAGATCCCCTACCAGGTCGCCGAGGGCTGCATCTGGCTCGGCGACTGCAGTGCCGCCGACGTGCTGTCGCACTACCGCGCCCTCTATCGCCCGTCGCCCACCAGCCCATTGCTCAACGCCGGCGACCCAGCCGACGGTTCGGATTCCTTCATCGGCGCAGTCGGTCCCAGAGACACCAACCCCACCGACCTCTTCGGCTTGATCCCCTAATTCGAGCCCCTCCCTGGCTTGCGAGCCGAACCATCAGGTGCCCCGCTGCGACGCGACCGGCTTGACCCTGCCCCGCAGACCAATACCTGGTTCGCCCAGGCGTGAACGATATCGAGACCCTAGCGCTAAGTGCGCGCCATGGTCGGGCAATATGTGGCTCACGTACTGCCGTACTGTTGCTGCAGCGCCTTGGCGTAGGGAAGGCAGGGGCGGCGGTGGTGGACGGCGGCGATCGCTTGCTCCAGCGGCACGCCATGGGCGGCGTGGAGGTAAGCGATCGCGACCGTCGGCGCGCGATTGATGCCGGCATTGCAGTGCAAGTAGACCCTGCGGCCGTCCTCTGCTGCCGCTCGTAACAGGCCGACGACTCGATCGAAGCAACCGCACAGCGAATCGATATCGCCATCGACGACGGGAACGTGGTGCAGCACGATCCCGTGCGCTGCATAGACCCGCTCGAGCTCGTCGATCCGCAACCCCTTGGCGACCAGATCGTACTCGTCCTGCAAGTTGATCACCGCGCTGACACCGAGCTCGGCGGCAAGCCATTCGGCATCCGCGGGCAGCGGGTACTCACCGATCAGCAGACCTTCGCAAACTTCCGACCAGCCGGGGTGCCCGCTGCGCCGCGCCGGACCGAGCGGATGAAACGAGTAGTCGTGTGTCATCACCGAAGCCTCAGCCGGCGATCAGACGAACCAGCAGCAGCGCGAGCGCGATCGGAATCGCGAGCAGGACGAGCCCGACCAGCAGGATCAGCACCAGCAATCCCGCACTAGCCGCTGTCGTCGCCTGCGGCGCCTCGGCGTGGCGCTCGAGCAGCGTCAGGTTGCGGCGGTTGGCCTTGTAGACGACGTCGAAGATATCGCCGAGGACGGGGATCGCACCGGCGACCGCGTCGAGGCCGACGTTGAAAAGAATGCGCGCCATCACCGTGCGCGGCACCCGCCGTTCGTAAGCGAGCCACACCAGTGACAGGCTACTTGCGGTCGTGAACACGTCGCCCACTCCTGGGATCAACCCGATCAGGGCATCGAAGCCGATGCGAAAGCGCGTGCCCGGCACCACCCAGCCATCATCGAGAAAGCGCACCAGACGATCGGCCCATGCCGGCAGCCGCTCGGGCGCCCGCGATGGCGGTCGTTTCGAGGAGGGAATCATGGTGACTTCATCGCATTGAAGAACGGCAAACAGAAGGGGCCCGCGGCGCAACGCTGTAGCGCGCGCTCTCCGAGCGCGCCGACCGGGGCGCAACCGAGACTCCTCCGTTGGCTCAAGTGCGCTCGGAGAGCGCACGCTACAACTGGTGGCCTTGCAGAGTGGGGAACAAGCTCCTACGACGGCGGCTGCATGGGCGTCGTCTTCCCACTCTTCGCCTCGATCGTCACAGGGCTGGTTGCGCATCCTCTCCCCTCGTATGGGCTCGACTGCGCCCTGCCGGTGGTTGTCCGCGCTGCCGTGCGCGACATTCATGAATCGTGGTGGAACGGCCCCATCGGCTACGGGTTTGTGGAAGGGATGGGTGGCGAGAAGAGCGGCGACCTACCCGCGCGCGTCGGCCGAGATCCCGAGCGGCGCTTCGACAGCGACGTCTATGCCAGCAACTTCCAGGGACCCGTCGCAGTGCAACATCCCAATCTGCGCCAGCAGTGGGAGTGGACGGCGGCCGGCAGCGGCGCCGTCGAAGTGTCGCAGCGCTCCTATCCATTGATGGTGGCGCGCCGCTGTTCGGCAAACGCCAGCACCCTGCCTGAGGTGATCGTCAGGGTAGGTGAACACGACGAGTGGCCGCTGCACAACGACGGCATCGGCTCGTTTGCCGTCGAGCTGAACACCTGCGCTGAGGTGCTCGGCAGTCGGCGCAGCGGCTGGACCGCGGTGCATCGCAGCGAGGGCAAGCCTCATGTAGCCGGATCGGATGCTTCGGACATCGCCTACGTCGACTGGCTCGTGTGGTGTTATCGCTGCGACAGCGACAGCGACTGCGAGGATGGGATTGTGTGGAGCGCACGGTAGCTGGACGGCGGCAGGCGAGCTGGGCGCCGCGCCGTGCGGAGCGCGCAGAAATCCCGCGCGCTCCGCGCTGTCCCTTTGGGAAAGGGGCGCACACCTGTGAGAGAATGTGCGAACTTCCGGTTGGGGCGGATCCGTGCGAGGTGGGGGGCTGGAGGGAGCGCGAATTGCTGAACATACTGAGATGATGCGACCTCTCGTTGCGATGAAGAATTCTTGGCGCGCCTTTACGGCGGAGCCTCCCGGCTGCCGCTTCGTGCAATACCATTGCCGCGCCCAGCGCAGCCGGTCGGTCGCCAAACGCGTCCTGCGCATCGTCGTCGGGGTGGTATTGACCGCCGCAGGCGTGGTGCTGTTGTTCATCCCGGGGCCGGGGACGTTGCTGTTGCTGTTCGGTATGGCGATGTTTTCCAGTGAGTCGCGTCTGCTGGCGCGCTTCCTCGACCGCACCGAAGTGTTCGGTCGGGCGCAGCTAAAGCGGTTGCGACGGTGGTGGCGCCCGCATCCGCTCGCCTGAGCGGGTCTAATCGCCGGCAAGCTGCGCGGCGCTGACGCCGGCAGGCGCTGCCGCGGCACACGCCTCGGCGACGCGGATGCCGTCGAGCGCGGCCGAGACGATCCCGCCGGCGTACCCCGCGCCTTCGCCGCACGGATAGAGGCCGGCAATATCGGGATGCTGCAGCGAGCCGGCATCGCGCCGGATGCGCACCGGCGAGCTGGTGCGCGTCTCGACACCGACGACGACGGCATCTTCTGTCAGAAAGCCACGCATCGAGCCGGCGAACCGTTGTAAGCCCTGGCGCAATCGAGCCGCGAGCAGCGGTGGCAGCAAGTCGTGTAGCGGCGCGGCGGTGATACCGGGATGATAGCTGCATGCCGGGAGCGAGCTCGAGGCGCGCGCCGCGATGAAATCGCTCAGCCGCTGCGCCGGGGCCCGCTGTTGGCCACCGCCGGCCACGAACGCCATAGACTCGAGCTGGCGTTGCAGTTCGATGCCGGCGAAGGCGCCGTGCTGCGCATGAGCGGCGAGGTCGTCCGGCTCGATCGCGACGACGATGCCGGAGTTGGCGAACGGCGAGTCCCGCCGCGACAAGCTCATACCATTGACGACGATCTCATCCGACGCCGTCGCCGCCGGCACGATGAATCCTCCCGGACACATGCAGAAGGAGAATACGGCGCGATCCGCGACGGTAGTGGCGAGACGATAGCTTGCCGCCGGCAGCCGCGGATCAGGGTTGCCGTGATACTGAATGCGGTCGATCAACGGCTGGGGATGTTCGACTCGTAGCCCGACCGCGAATGGCTTGCTATCGAGCCGCGCTCCGCGTGCCTGGAGCAGCTCGAAGACGTCGCGCGCGGAGTGGCCGGTGGCGACGATCACCGCCTCACCGATCAACTCGTCACCGCCGGCGGTGACAACCCCGCAGGCTCGTCCGGCCGCATCTACGATCAGATCGGTGACCCGGCAATTGAAGCGCACCTCGCCCCCTGCGGCGAGGATAGTCTGGCGCATTGCCGCGACCACCTTGGGCAGGCGGTTCGATCCTATGTGGGGATGGGCCTCGACGAGAATTTCCGCTGGCGCCCCATGCGCCACCAGCGTCCGCAGCACATCGTCGACGCGACCACGTTTGGTCGCGCGGGTGTAGAGCTTGCCGTCGGAGTAGGTTCCCGCTCCGCCTTCGCCGAAGCAGTAATTGCTGTCGGGATTGACCTCGCCGAGGCGTTGGATCGTCGCCAGATCGCGACGGCGCGCTTGCACGTCCTTGCCGCGTTCGAGCACCACCGGCCGGATGCCGAGCTCGATCAGCCGCAAGGCCGCGAACATCCCGGCCGGTCCGCAGCCGACGATCAGAACCGAGCGCGAGCCAGTCACCGGCTGGTAATTGGGACGCGGCAGCTGCTCCTGCGGCGCAGGCTCGTCATAGTAGGCCTCGCATTGAAGTCGAACGACCACTCGACCGCGGCGCGCATCGAGCGAGCGCTTGCGCAATTGCAGCGCCGTGAGCTGCGCCTCGGAACAGCCCAGCCTCTGCGCCGCCAAGCGCCGTTGGTGCGTCACGTCGTCGGCGTGATCGAGGTCGACGACGAGCTCGATAAAAGCGCGCATCAGACAGCATTTCCTGAGAGCCGCGCGACGAAGCGGAAGCCGCGGCCCCGGACCGTCTGGCGGCGCAAAACTACGGCCTCGCCCTTGTACGTGAGTTGCTGGGCATCGAAGTCGAGCCGCGAATTTCCAAATTCGAGAGCCACTGCATGGGTTCCGTGGGGGCCGGAAACCTAAAGCAGGGAACTGCAAGGCTAAGCAAACGATTGCTGCGGCACACCGGGGACGCGGCCGCTGTAGCGCGCGCTCTCCGCGCGCGCCGGAACCCATCCCGGCGGTGTGGAATAACGGCATGATGAAACGTGCTGCAATTCGGGGTGCCGTCATCGCCGGGCTGGCGGTGGCGGGCGTGTGCGCTGCGATCTGCGGCGCCGGCCTGTTCTAAACACCGAACACCGCTATTCCTGGGGGCTTGCCGGCGACATTCTCGAGCTCGAAGGCGTTCCGCTGCGTGCGCAACCGCCGAGAAGCTTTGCCGGCGAGGTCTCGCGATCCGAGCTCTTGCTGGTGCCTCTAGCGGACACTACGTCCAGCTCGAGCAGCCCGCCGCGATCACCGAGCTGATCCGGCGCGCCGCGGATTCCTGAGCGGATGCGCGAGAGATCGCGACGCGATTGCTATTTGCGTTATTTGCCACGCTCGACTAGTGCGTCCATTGGCAGACGTGATCCCCAAGGCGAGGAGGTTGAGATGAGAAATCGATGGTTGTTTGTCGCGATCTTGGCGGCGCTGTGCGGCCTGCCTCTCGCTGCCTCCGCGCAGGAGGCGGTGGTGATCACCGCGCCGCTCGCCGTCGGCGTCGGTGCTCCGGCTGTGGGCTTTCCGATGCTCGCCACCTTGGCAGTGCTGCTCGCCGCAGCCGCTCTCTATGCATTGCGCAAGAAGTCGGCTCGCTCTCTGGCGATGCTGATCGGTCTCGCGCTGAGCGGCGCGGTGGCGATCGCTTACGCCGGCGGCGGGGTGATCACCCTGCAAGGCCCGGATTGTAGCGAAAGGGCGATTCACCCCTACAATCCCAGCAGCTTCAACACCTTGCGCAACGAATGCACCAACCCGATGCAAGTGGTCGAGATCGAGGTCGACTGCTCGGATGAGGTGCCGGAAGGATCGTCGGTTCCTCTACCGCTGTGTACCGAAGGCATGGTCCTGAATAACGGTCAGGAGTGCACTCTGCCCGGCTGCCTGACCTGATAAGCCTGGCCGTGCTGTCACGGGGGATTCGATGCGTCGCGTCGCGCTAGTACGGACTCGACCTCCCCCTTGCCCCCTCCTTAGAAAGGAGGGGGTTGTTTTTTGCCTGAGCTAGGAAGGCGCGGACGGCGTGTAGCTCGGCTACGTCGCTGCCGTCGTCGAGCCCGGCGTGAAGCTCGGCGAGCCTTCGCGTAGCTTCGGCGCGCTCGACAGCCGGTAAGAGCGCGGCAAGCCGGAAGCAGGCGCGGACCTCCCACCATCGCGCCCCTTGTAGCGATGCGACCTCGATCGACCGCCGGTAGCTCGCGGCCGCCTCGGCGGCGCCGGCACGGGCCACTTTTCGCCGACCTCGGTTCGGCGCGGCCGCCAGCTCGCCTTGGAGGCGGTGCAGCTCGGCTTCACACCAGCGCGCTCCGCTGCGATCGAGCAGCTCGAAACCTTCGTTCAGCACGCGCCGGGCTCGTTCGACTTGGCCGAGACGCAACCAAGCCGCGGCAAGCTGCGCGGCGGAGTAGGGCGTATAGGTGTGATGGCCGTAGGAAAGCATGATGTCGTGGCCCTCGCGGAACATGGCAATGCCTTCCTCGTTCCCATCTTGCATCCGCGACCAACCCTCGGCCATCAAAGCGTACGCACTGAAGCGCGGCGCACCCAAGCGCTCCCCTAGCTCGCCCATCTTGGCGGCGACGGCCGCCAGAATGGCGCGGTCTTCGAGGATCATGCCGATGCGCAACATGTTCGAGGTGGCGTAGATGATCGTCGGCGGATGGCCCGTGGCGTCGGCGCCGCTGTCGGCATCGCGCATCGTGGCCAGCCCACGCCGCAGCTCGCCCATCAGCACCAGTGTGAAGCCGAGATCGCTGGCGCAGGCGGTCGAGGGCTCCATCATTCCGCTGGC
>DASPMH010000728.1:0-5861 GCA_035627175.1 Terriglobales bacterium
CTTCACCGACCGAATCCATGTCGCCCGCGGCGCCGGCGCCGCCCGCTTCCACCTGCCGCTCCTGATCGAGATCGGCGATCGCTTCGAGTCGACCAGTTTCACCGAGGTACGCAAGGTCGATTTCGACGCCGACGGCATCGAAGATCTGCTCGCAGCCGAGGACTCCGAGCTGAGCGTTCTGTTCCGCGACTCCGACGGCAGCGTGGCTCGCGTCCGCGTCGACAAGCCCTTCCAAGCAGACTTCGCGGTTGCCGATTTCGATGGCGACGGCTCGCTCGACCTCTTCGTCGAGGGCACTTCCGCATCGTTGTGGAAGCAGTTGGCGCCGCGTCAGCTGACGCGAGCGCAAGTGGGTACGGGCGGCGGCGGTCCCTTTCAACCCTTGGATGTCGACGCGGACGGCGACACCGACCTGCTCGCGGGATCGGTGTCGTCGCCGTATCGAGTGAGCTACTTCGAAAATCGTGCCGGGATGATGGTGTTGAAGTCGTCTCAGGCGCTTCCATTCAACACCCGCGTCGCTCTCTTTGCGGACCTCGATGGAGACGGCGATCTCGATGCGGTCGCCGATGGCTCGGGGGCGTACTGGTTGCCGAATCTCGGAGACGGGCAGTTCGGCCAGGCGATCGAGCTGCCTGCGGTCCAGCGCGGTATCACCGCCGCCGACTTCGATGGTGACGGCAGCGTCGACCTCGCCGGCGCGAGCAATCTTAGAATGGTGGTGCTCACCAATAGCGGCAACGGCGCGTCCTTCGCCGAACAAAGCTTTAACGGGTTCCGCAATGCGCTGCGTGCGGCGGACGTCGATGACGACGGCGATATCGACCTGCTGACCGGCGGTGGAGTGCTGCTCAACATTGGCCACGGGCGCTTCGCCGACGAGATCGAATCGCCGTTCGGCCTCAGCCCGCCGGTCGCGCTGGATTTCGACATGGATGGCGCCAATGAGTTGGTCGCACCCGCTTCCGGCGGCCTGCTCGTCTACGAGCTGAGCGATGCCCCCGACGCCGCCAGGGCAGATTGCAATCGCAACGACGTGTTCGACAGCTGCGAGCTCGCCGCCGGCGACTGCAACTCCGACGAGCTTCTCGATGCTTGCCAGGGCGATCGAGACGCCGACACCGTCATCGACGAATGCGATCTCTGTGCCGCGGACGACGATACCGTCGACAACGACAGCGACGGCTCACCCGATTGTGTCGACGCTTGCCCTTTCGATGAGTCGAAAATCGAGCCGGGAATCTGCGGCTGCGGCATCACCGACCAGTCGACCGACGGCGACCCTGTGCTCGACTGCTTCGATCTCTGTCCCGCCATCGCCGATCCCGACCAGCTCGACGGCGACCAGGACGGTCGCGGCGACGCCTGCGATCTCTGTCCCGCCGACCCGAACAAGATCGAGGTCGGTCCCTGCGGCTGCGGCGCATACGAGTGGGATGCCGACCTCGATGACAGCCCGGACTGTACCGACGACTGTCCGTTCGATCCGCAGAGACGGAATCTGACCCGCTGCCCGTGCAATTCGCCGGTCGAAGACCTCGGCGACGGCGACAGCGACGGAATCGAGAACTGCAACGACAACTGCCCCTCGTCCGCCAACGCGGATCAATCCGACGCCGACGAAGACGGCATCGGCAACGTTTGCGATCTCGTTCTCGGCAGCAATTGCATCGGCGACTGCGACGGCGATCTATCGCTCGATGCTGGCGATCTCGATCAGGCCGTGCGCGCCTTGTTCGAACCGGGCGGCGACTGCCGGCTGCGCGATATCGACGGCGATGGCAGCGTGCGCGCCCACGAGCTGATCGTCGCGATCGAAGAGAGCGACGCCTGCCTGCAACATCAGGCGCCGCAGCCGTTTGCCGAGCAGGTGATTCAATCGGACGTGTTCTTTCCCGAGCTCGATGTTTGCCAACATGCACACGGCGGCTTTGTGGTGGCTTGGCGCGACCTGGCGCGTTTCCCGCGACCGATCGTCGCCCGCCGCTTGGCCGCGAGCGGCCAACCTCTCGGCCACATTTTCACCCTCGAGAATGAGGACGGCGACGATGACTGGTTCGCTATCACCTGCGATTCCGCCACTGCCGCGTTCGATCTGTTCTGGCGCGAGGAAGATTTTCTGTTCGCCCGCCGCTACCACGGTAACGGCGTCGCCAACGGTGACCGCGTCCTCGTCACCACGCTGGTGGAGCGATCCTTCGGCCCTCAGTTGCTGCGGGCTAAGGGCGCCGGCGGCACTACTCTGGTTACCTGGATCAATCCCGCGGTCGGCTCCGGCGGCTTCGCGCGCGACACTCTGTTCGGTCGCTTCACCTCGACGCGCCTCGAGCAACCACTACAGCTCAACTTCGGGGCAGTGAACGAAGTTCTGATTCCGGATGCTGCCGTCGCTGTGGCGGCCAACGGCCGAGTCGCCGTTGCGCGCTTGCTGAACAGTATCTCGCTGCACCGCTACGACGAGCAGGGCCGAGCCCTCGGCTCGACCAATTTCGGCGATCCCAGCCAATACACCCCGTCGGGGATGGCGGTGGCGTTGCACGAGGATGGCTCCGGCATCATCGTCTGGCTCGCCGAGCACCTCGAGGATCATCTGCTTCGACCGAAGCTCGTCGGGCGAACCTTCGATCGCAACGGCCAGCCGAGCTCCGCATTGCTGGAGATCGCCGGCGCGATGTCGTTTCTCAGCGCGCCCTCGGCGATGGCTCTCCAGGGCGGCGGCTTCGCTGTGGTGTGGAAACGCGGCGAGGCGGCCGTCGTGAGCCGCATCCTCGATGCAACCGGAGCTCCACGTGGTCCAGAGACACAGATCAACATCGCGACGGTCGCCAGCAGCAACCGCGTCGCTGCCACGTCCGCCACGGGCGATCGTTTCGTCGCGGTCTGGCCGGGCGACCGTCGCCCGCAAATCGGTTCCGCCATTTTCGCCGCTCGCTTCGCCGGCAACGGCACGCCCTTGGCGCCCGGCGAAGCTCCGTAGGGCAGGTGAGTGCCATTACCGAAAACGCTCGCCGGGAATGGAGCGCCCCCTTTCCCAAAGGGCTGAGGCTTTCGCCGGCGAAAGCCTCAGCGCCGCAGGCGCAGGGGATTTCTGCGCATCCAGACCTCACCAAGGCGGCATCGCGTCCAGCAGCTCGCGCGTGCGCTGCTCGATGAGAGGCTCCATCAGGCGATCGGTGTGAATGTAGAGGCGGTTCTCCTTCACGCCGGCGAGAACCATGCGGCCAACCTCATCGGGCGGCGTCCCCGCCTGTAGGATCTGGTCCGCCATCGCCGCCAGCGCGCTCTCGCGCTCCCGTTCCTCGGGCGTCACGCCCTCGCGCGCTGGTTGCTGCGCCAGCGTGTTGGCGATGATGTTCGTCCGCACCGGCCCCGGGCAGAGCACACTCACGCCGATGCCGAAGGGAGCGAGCTGCACCCGCATCGCTTCGGACAGTCCGACGACAGCGTACTTCGAAGTCGTGTACATGGCGCCGCTGGCGGTGACCGCAAGGCCGGCCCCGGAGGCGGTGTTGACGATGTGACCGTCGCCGCGCTCGATCATGCGCGGCAGGAAGATCTGGGTGCCGTTGATCACACCGTTGACATTGATGCCCAGCACCCAGTCCCACAGCTCGAAGGTCAGCTTGTTGACCGGCGCCCCGCCGCCGGCGACGCCGGCGTTGTTGCAGAGGATCGAGACCGGGCCGAGGGTTGCCTCGATTTCTTCCGCGATGCGCGTGTAGGACCAGCGGTCGCGCACGTCGAGGCGCACAGTCTGCACCGTGGTCCGCGCTTTGAGCTCGACGCGCGCCGCCGCGAGCGCGTCGTCGTCGAGATCCGCCAGCGCCAGCTTCGCCCCAGCATCGGCGAAGGCGCGCGCCATCCCGAGCCCGATGCCGCGTGCACCACCAGTGATGAAAACCGTCCGGCCTTCGATTCGGTCCATCTCTACCTCCGCGACGACGAACGCTGCCACGAAGCGCCGCATCAGGCCAGCGCGTGTGCGATCGGCTCGAAAGAGCGGCTTTCCGAGTACGCGGTTTCATTTCATGAGTGGATGTGTAAAGAGAGCCGCCGCTTTCAGCAGAACGGCTTCGGCAACCCGCAATCGCGCGGTGTCCGGAGTCGACGTACGGGGGCGCCCCGCGTCATGCGGGACAGGAGGGGAAATGCAAAATTTTGAAGGGACGTCTGTCTCGCGCCGGAGCTCGTTGATTTCCGGCGGAATCTTGATGCTCGCACTACTGATCGCGCAGCCGGCGGTTGGCCTCCAACCACCGCGCCCCGGTGAGATCGCGCAGCTGAAACAAACGGGCGAGTTCGCACAGCGCCGCGCCCAGGCCGAAGCGCTCGGCAACCACCGCATCGATGCCGATCGCCTCGACCACGCGATCGCCAAAGCCCGCCGCCAGGCCCTCATCCAACAGGGAGCGAATCCCGAGCTGCTGGGCGCGCCGCCGCCGGCGCGGGCCCTCGCACCGACCACCGGCAATCTCAAGATCTTCGCCCTGCTGATCGACTTCGACGATTACCCGGGCTCGAGCACGCCGGCGGAGGCCCACTCGGCCTTGTTTGGCGACGGCAGTCTCATTCCCGCCAACGTCTACCCCTACGAGAGCGTCAGCAACTTCTACGAGCGCGCCTCGTACAACCAGCTCCACCTTTCCGGGGGAACGACGCTCGGCTGGTACCACGCCCCCTACGATCGCTCCGCCGTGGTCGAGACAAACGAGGGCCGCGAGGCTGTCATCAAGGATGCACTGACCTCCTTCAACGGATCGGTCGACTTCTCTCAGTTCGACAACGACGGCAACGGTCAGATCGATTTCTTCCTCGTCATCTGGACCGGCCCCAACACCGGTTGGTCGAGCTTCTGGTGGGCGTATCAGACCGGCTGGACGGACCCGGGCTACACCCTGGACGGCAAGCAACTCGGCAAATACGTCTGGCAATGGGAAGGCAACTACGGCGATCCGGGCAAATTGTCGGTCGGCGTCGCCGTCCATGAAACCGGACACGCCCTCGGCCTGCCCGACTACTATGACTACAACGCCGACGTCGGTCCCGACGGCGGACTCGGCGGTCTCGACATGATGGACGGCAACTGGGGCGATCATAACAGCTTCAGCAAATGGGTCCTCGACTGGATCACACCGACCGTCGTCGCTTCGGGAAGCCAGACCGTTACCCTCGATCCCTCCGGCACCTCGCACGACGCGGTCGTGATCATGCCCGACGCATCCTCGAGCGATTCCGCGCGCGAGTTCTTCGTCGCGCAGAATCGCCAGCGCGTCGGCAACGATCCCCTGGTCGACGCCTGGCCGGTCAGTGGCAAGTACCCGACCGACGGCATGCTCGTCTGGCACGTCGATGCCCGCCTGAATTCAAGCGGATCGGATTGGGCTTACGACAATTCGTTTGCCGATCATAAGCTGCTGAAGCTGATGCAGGCGGACGGTCTCGATCGCATCGAGAACTTCAGTGTGCTGGCCGACACCGCCATGTACTACACACCCGGCAAAACCCTCGGCCCGCTCACCAATCCTTCGAGCCGCGACTATCTCGGCGTCGACAGCGGCGTGAACATCACCAACATTTCGCGTTCCGGACAGCAGTTGACGGCAACCTTCTCGATCGACGAGCCGCGGGTGCTGCCCTTGCTGACGGTGAGCAAGGCGGGCAACGGCAGCGGTTCGATCAGCAGCGACGACGGGATGATCGCCTGCGGCAGCGACTGCGCCCAGTCGTATGCCTCGCCCTTCCCCGCAGTGACGTTGACCGCGGTGGCCGCGCCCGGCTCGGATTTCGCCGGATGGTCGGGCGGCGGTTGTTCCGGCACCGGTCCTTGCGTCGTGTCGACGACGGCGGATGCTGTCGTCACG
>DASPMH010000729.1:0-2612 GCA_035627175.1 Terriglobales bacterium
AGTTCGGGGTTTACGGCGGCGGCTACACGTTGAGCTTGAGCCGGTCATTTCCGATCGATGCGGCGGCACTGGCGCGTCCGGATCTGCGCCCGCGGCCGGTGCGTAGCATCAACATGAGTCAGCTCGGGCGGGTGTTGTGCGAACCTCTCGATCCGCCGGTGGCGGCGCTGTTCGTCTACAACGCCAATCCGGTCGCCATGGCGCCGGATCAAAACCGCGTCCTGCGCGGCTTGCAGCGCGACGATCTCTTCACTGTCGTGCACGAGCAGGTGATGACCGACACGGCGCGCTTCGCCGATGTCCTGCTGCCGGCGACGACGGTGTTCGAGCAGAGCGAGCTGCACAAGTCGTACGGCCACTACTTCCTGCAGTATTCCGATGCGGTGATCCCGCCGGTGGGCGAGTCGCGCAGCAACGCCGAAATGTTCGGCGCGCTGGCGGCGCGGCTCGGAGTCGGTGAGCCGTCGCTGTTCGAGCCGGAGCGGCTGCTCGACGTCGCTCTGTTGCCGGGTCGTGTCGAGGGAGTCGGGTCGGAGCAGCTGCGGCAGCGACGTGCCGTCGCGGTGCGCGGCGGCGGGCAGCGCGCGGTGATTCAGATGGTCACCGACTTGCCACTGACGCCGAGCGGTAAGATCGAGCTGGATGCGGCGGGGTTCGGGCCGATCGAGTACCGGTCGCTGCCGCCGTCCGGCTACCCGCTGGCGCTGTTGAGTCCGGCCTCGGCGCGGCTGATCAATTCGACCTTCGGCGAGTTCAATCTGCCCGAGCCGCGGCTGGAGATGCATCCCGGCGACGCCGAGGCGCGCGGGCTGCGCCAGGGCGAGGTGGTGCGGGTGTACAACGACCTCGGCTGCGTCGAGGTCGTCTTGCGGCTGTCGAGCGACATCAGGCCCGGTTGCTGCTCGCTGCCGAAGGGCCTGTGGCGGCACACCACCCGCAACGGCTCGACCGCAACCGCGCTGGCGCCCGACCACCTCAGCGACTACGGCGAGGGCGCCTGCTTCAACGACGCCCGCGTCGAAGTGGAGTCCGCGAGGCCGAGCCGACCTACAACCGTTTAGGTGGCGATTGTGGCGGGTCAGCGCGGATCCTTTGACCCGCGGCTGCTGCCGGACGTAGGGTGCCGCGCCTATGCTCGCTTCGCTTCGTACCCTGATCGGTTTGCGGTCCACTGCCGCTAGCTTGGTTCTCCTTCTGACCGTTGCGGCTTGCGACGACAGCGACGGTGGCGAGCGATTCGCCGGCACCCCGACTGCGCCGCCTACCCGCACCGCCGCGGCGACGCGCACCCCAATCGCGACCAGCGAACCAAGCGGGACGCGCACGCCGACGAATACCGTCGCCGCGCCGACCGCGAGCGGCACACCGTCGCATTCGCCGACCAGCGCTCCCAGCCACACCGCCACCCTGGCGCCGACGAACACAGTCGCCGCTACCGCCACCGCGACGGCGACCGCGACGCTACCGCAGCCGACGGCGACGCACAGCGCCACTGCCACGATCACCGCGACGCCCACGATCACCCCGACCGCCACTCCGACCGGGCTACAGGCCAACGGCAGCGTCGAGCAGGTGTGGATCATCGGCGCCGTCCCCGGCAGCACCCTCGAGCTGCGCGACGGCGAGGGCAATCTGGTCGCCAGTGACAGCGCCGATGCGCAGGGCTCGTTGCTCTTTCGCCAAATCACCCCTGCCGCCGACTATCGGGTGCACTCGCTCGCGACCGGCGAGACCTCCGCGCCGCTGACCGTCCGCACCGCGGACGATGTCCCGCCGACATCGTTCTATCAGAGCCAGAGGGTCTCGCAGGGCTACGGCTATCTGCGCACTCGCGACGGTACGCTGCTGGCGATCAACGTCTTGCTGCCCGGCCCGGCCAGCGAAGGGCCTTATCCTACCGTCGTCGAGTACTCCGGCTACGATCCCGCCAATCCCAATGCGCCCCAGCCGAGCTCGCTGATCGCGAGCAACATCGGCTACGCCGTCGTCGGTGTGAACATGCGCGGCACCGGCTGCTCGGGCGGAGTCTTCGACTACTTCGAGACGCTGCAGTCGACCGACGGCTACGACGTCATCGAGACGATCGCAGCCCAACCCTGGGTGAAGTTCGGCCAGGTGGGCATGGTCGGTCTGTCGTACCCGGGCATCACCCAGCTGTTCGTTGCCCAGATGCAACCGCCGCACCTCGCCGCGATCGCACCGCTATCGGTGATCGCCGATATCGGCCAAGGCGTGCTCTATCCAGGAGGCATTCTCAACAACGGCTTCGCCGTCGAATGGGCCGCCGGTCGCCAGAACGACGCCCGCCCCGGCGGCCAGTTCTGGTCGCAGGAGCGCATGGACGCGGGCGACCAGGTCTGCATCGACAATCAACGCCTGCGCGCCCAGACCGTCGATATCCTGCAGCGGGTCGAGGACACTCCCTTCTACGATCCGCCGGTGGTCGATCCGTTGTCGCCGTTTACCTTCGTCGATCGCATCGACGTGCCGGTGTTCCTCGCCGGGGCATGGCAGGACGAGCAGACCGGCGGTTACTTCGCGACGATGCTCGACAAGTTCACCACCGAGCCGGCGCACTTCACCCTCACCAACGGCGGCCACACCGACGCCTA
>DASPMH010000730.1:0-10425 GCA_035627175.1 Terriglobales bacterium
CCGGTAGGGCATCGGATACGCCGGTGCCGCCGATCATCACCGTCGCATGCCACGAAGACCTCACCGGCAGCGACCTGGTCGGCCGCTACTTGATCAAGGGCGATGAGACGATCTGGATCGATGGCCCGCTGACTCAGGCGGTGCGCATGGGCACGGTCTGCTACCTCGATGAGATCGTCGAGGCGCGCAAAGACACCATCGTCCTGATCCATCCGCTGACCGACCACCGCCGCATCCTGCCGATCGACAAGAAGGGCGAGATCCTCGAAGCTCACTCCGACTTCCTGCTGGTGATCTCCTATAACCCCGGCTACCAGAGCGTCCTCAAGGATCTGAAGCACAGCACCCGCCAGCGCTTCGTCACCATCGACTTCGACTACCCGCCGCGCGACAAGGAAGCCCGCATCATCGCCCACGAGAGCGGCGTCGACATGGACACCGCCTTGGCGCTCGCCAAGCTCGGCGAAAAGGTGCGCCACCTCAAGGCGAGTGGGCTCGAAGAAGGAGTCAGCACCCGATTGCTGATCTACGCCGGCCAATTGATCGGACACAAGGTCCTACCGCGGCGCGCGTGCCGTGTCGCTGTCAGTGCCTCGCTGACGGACGACGTCGATTCGCAGCGCGCCATCGACGCGCTGGTCGAGGCGATCTTTCCCTAACTGATGTCCCGCTCGCTCTGGTACGAATCGCATCTGCTCGCCGACCGCGCCGGTCGCCAAGCTCGCAATGAATGCGAGCGCCTCGGCGGCGATATCCACGAGCGGATTCTCAGTGAAGGGGACCGTTTGGCAGTCGCTTCGGCGGCGGCGGCGCAGCAGTTCTACCGCCGTGCTGCGGCAGTGTGGCAGCAGCTCGGCCCTGTCGATTTTCAAACTTGGGTCGAGCTCGGCCAGCGGCTGCTCGACCCGGCGCAACCGAGCCGCGACAGCGCAAGCATCTACTTCTCGCTCACCGCAGCAACGGTTGGCCGCGCCGGGCTGGCTCGCTTGCGTACCTGGTGCGAGCTCGAGCGCGAAATCGCGGCTCACGCGCGCAAGCTCGGTGCGAGCTTCCTCCAGGGTACCGCGCCGCTGATCGACAAGCTCGACGAGGCGGTGCTGGCCGCGTGGGCGGCTCAGGGGCTACGGCTCCTGACCGCCAACGGCTGGAAGGGCGAGTTTCAGGCGCGATCGCTATTCACCGTGGGAGCGAAGGTGCTGGTTGGTTTCACTGCCGACGACATCGCCGCGTGGGTCGATCTCGGGGTGCTGCTCGAGCCGGTGGTGAAGCAGGGACATTTCTTCGACGAGCTGCCGCAAGGACTGACCGGTCTCAAAGTCGACGAGCGCCTGCTGCTGTTCAGCGCCGCGCATACGATGGCAGCGCTCGACCCGACTTCGGCGCGCGACTTCTACCAGCGCGTGCCCGCGGCCTTGAAGCGCGTGCAAGCGCCGAATCGGCTCAAGCTGTTGCTGGCATTGCGCGCTGCCGGCGCGCTGATGCCCAGAGCGGTTGCCGATGTTGCGCCGGTGGTCGGTGCCCTGCTCCACGACATCGCCCGGGCGCAACGGCCGGCTGCACTCGATCTCGCCCTGCGTGTTGCCGATAGCTTTCCGCAAGGTGTGGTCGCTCTGCTGCGAGCGCTGCCCGTCGCTTACGAAGACGCGCCCGCCTCGGCCGTAGAAGAGTGGATCGCGCGCGGATTGCAGATCGCCGCCGACAACAGCGACGCCGGCATCGCCTATTTCGGTCTCGAGTCGCGCACCAGCCGACAGGTGCTGCACGCCTCGTCGACCGCAGCCGGGTTGACCGAAGTGCAGAACGTTCTGCGCAAATATGTCCACATGCTGAGCGGCCAATCGGTCTCGGTGCGCACCGCGGAGTTCGCTCAGGTGCGGCCGCCGCTCGAGGAGTTCCCCCTCGAGGACGAGATCGCCTTGCCCTTCAAGATCGATCGCTTCCGCACCCATGAGGACAACTGCCGGCTGTACCGCTTCCTCGCAGCGCAGCTCGCCGGACGGCGCCTGTTCGGCACTTACCAGGCGCAGCTCCCCGACGGCAGCCGCGGCAGCTTGTTTCCCCTGTTACGTGAGCCCGATCGGCCAGAGCTCCTCGAAGAGCTGTTCCTCGTCACCGAGGGATTTCGCATCGCGGCGCGCTTGCGGCGCAGCTATCCCGGTCTCACCCGGGAGCAACACGAGCTGGCGGAGCAGGCCTTTGCGCAACTCGACAGTCGCCACGTCCCGGCGCAGTCGGCGCTGCTCGATGCGCTGCTGCTCTGGCTCTGGTCGGAACGGCCACTCGACGGCTTGCCAATTTGGCTCAAGGCGCTGGCGACCGCGGTCGCGCCTTGCGTCCAACCGCTGGCATTGTCCAGCGCGACGGTCGACGACTCGCTGACGGTGGCGCAGGAGCTCGCCGATGCCCTCGGTTGGGATACCAAGAGCCGGCGCGAGGTCGCTCTGAGCGAGCTCGCCTTCGAACGGATGGCGGGCGATGCCGTGCTCGACATGTACATGGATCCTTCGGACGCACCGGCGGTGACGGCGGAGGACGGTGCGGGCCTGGCAGGCGCTCCCGGCGATAGCGATCCCGCCAACGAGCTCGAGGCGAAGCTGCAATTGCAGCCCGAGCAAGACCCTGGCGAGGGCGCGAGCACGCCGATGTCGGCCGAAGAGCTGCAGCGTCTGCTCGAGTCGGGCGCGAACCTGCAACTCAAGCAAGGCCAAGGCGAAGGGCTCGAAGGGCTCGGGCTCTACATTTCCGATTTGCTCGGCAAGCTACCGCAGTCGCAGATCGACGAGCTCAAGCAGCTGATCGGCGAAACCACCCGCAGCGAGCGCGCCGTGCCGAAGCGTTGGATCGAACGCCGCAGCAATGGCGCCGCCTTTTATTACGACGAGTGGGACTACCATATCCGCGATTACCGCGAGCGCTGGTGCCGGCTACTCGAAATCCCCGTCGACAGCGATTCCGGCGAATTCTTTCAAGCGACGCTGGCGAGCTATGCCGAGCTGATCCCGGAGATTCGGCGCCAGTTTCAGCGCATCCGCCCGGAGATGTACCGCGTCGTGCGCGGCCTCGAAGATGGCGAGGACTTCGATCTCAATGCCGTAGTCGACGCGCGCGTCGATCGCCGCGCCAAGCAGTCGCCTTCGCCGCGGCTCTACGTCGCCCGCACCCGCGAGGAGCGCGACGTGGCGACACTGTTCCTGATCGACATGAGCGCGTCGACCGACGAGCCGATCACCTCGCCCGTCGCAGATGAGCCCGGAGCTCGCGTTGCCAAGAGCGACGGCCGTCGGATCATCGATGTCACCAAGGAAGCGCTGGTCGTGATGGCGGAGGCACTCGAGGAGATCGGCGACAGCTATGCGATCTACGGTTTCTCCGGCCACGGCCGCAGCAATGTCGAGTTCTATCTGGTCAAGTCCTTCAAGGAGGCCTTGTCGACGACGGTTAAAGGGCGGATCGGCGCGCTCGAGCCGAAGCGCAGTACTCGCATGGGGACCGCGCTGCGCCACGCCACCGAGAAGATGGCAACGGTCAGCGCCCGCTCGCGCCACATGATCTTGCTCAGCGACGGATTTCCCCAGGACTTCGATTACGGCCAGGACCGGCGCAGCAATCTCTACGGCTTGCGCGACACCACCATCGCGCTGCGCGAGGCCGAGGCGGCCGGTATCGTTCCCTTCTGCATCACCGTCGACAAGGCCGGGCACGACTATTTGCGCGAGATGTGCGACGAGTCGCGCTACATGGTAATCGATGACATCACCTCGCTGCCGCACGAGCTGCCGAAGATCTATCAACGCATCGTACTTAGCTGAGAACCCATCCGCTGCCGGTTCTCGAGGAGTGGCCATGGCTTTCGAGATCACTTCCACCAGCTTTCGACCCAACGGCGAGATTCCGCAGCGCTACACTTGTGAGGGCGACGACGTGTCACCGCCGCTGGCGTGGAACGAAGTGCCCGCCGGAGCCAAGAGCCTGGCGCTGATCGTCGACGATCCCGACGCGCCCGATCCGGATGCACCGAAGATGACCTGGGTTCACTGGATCCTCTACAACATCCCGGTCACAGCCAGCGGATTGCCCGAAGGTATCCAGAGTTTGCCGGCGGGTACGATGGAAGGCCGCAACGATTGGGGGCGTACCGGCTACGGCGGGCCATGTCCGCCGATCGGGCGGCATCGTTACTTCCATAAGCTCTACGCGCTCGACGCCGTCTTGTCCGACCTGCAAGAGCCGACCAAAGCTGAGCTGGAGCGCGCCATGGAAGGGCACGTGATCGCCGAAACGTCGATCATCGGCACCTACCGTAAAGCCGGCAAGTGAGCTTACGGTGCGATCGGCGTCGTCGAGGAGGAATACGACTCGACGACCTCGCCGGCAGGTAGCGGCACCCGCGGCCGCGGTTCGAGCGGTGGCGCTTCGCTGATCAGCTCGAGCTCGACACCGCTGGTCTCGGGTAGCAGCAGCAGCAATAGCCCTGCGATCAGCGTGACCGACGCGACCAAGGGCAACACCGCAATCAGATCGCCCGGCTCGGCGCTGAGGAAGCTCAACAGGCTCAAGCCAATTCCGGCGCCGACGGTCTCGGCCAACACCATCGCTCCGGCCGACGTCCCGCGCTGCTCCGTCGGGAACAGCTCAGTGGCAAAAGCTCGGGCGACGACTCCGCTCGCCAAAGTGGTCAGCACCAACAGAATCCACACGATCGGCAGAGACCAGCCTGGTCCGCGAAAGAACATCCAAGCAAAGACCGGAAAGCCGGTGAACATCACCACGCCGACGACGCGGCGGCCGAAGCGGTCGGCCATGCGGCCCCCGGCGACGTTGCCGAGCACGCCGACGGCTCCGCAGACGATCACCATCACCGAGTAACGCCACGGCTCCCATTGGTGGACGGTGCGTACGAAGTAGCCGATGAATTGAAAGACCACCGCCGTGCCGGCAGCCGATAAGGCCCCGACGGCGATGATGATCGCCGCGCGCCCGGGCCGGTCGCGAAGAATCATGCGCATCGGCTCGAACCAGCCGCTTTGCTCGCCGGCCTGCTCGCGCTTGGCGCGATGCCGGACGAACCGTTCCGTCTCCGGGATCTCGCGCCGCAACAGCGGCAGCAACAGAACCGGTGCCACGCCGATGGCGTAGAGGGCGCGCCAACCGAAGGGCAATACCTCGACCAGCGCAAAGAGAGCGGCACCGACGCCGTGGCCGACGGCGCTGATCGCCGCGAGCATGCCGAAACCCCAGCCGCGATGCGCTGCCGGCAGCTCTTCGGCGAGGATGACGAAGGCGAGCGCTGCGGCGACCAACATCGCCGCCCGGGTCAGAATCTGCACCACCAGGAACTGCATCTCGGTCTGGGTGAAGGCGGTAAGGCAAGTGCCGAGGCCAAGAGCGACCACGGCGACCAGGAACATCCGCCGCCGGCCGATGCGATCGGTCAGCGGGATGATCAGAAAGGCAGGCAGCGCACCGAGCCGAATCGCCGAGCTGAAGAACCCAAGATGGTTCTCCGGAATCTGCAGGTCCTCGGCGACGTCCTTCAGTGCCGCCCCGAGCAATGACAGATCGTAATTCTCGAAGAGCAGCGCCAGCGAGACCACGCCGAGCAGCGTGATCAAGCGCGGCTCGATGTCGGGGACGCGCCCTAAAAAGGGCGGGATCCACCACGGATTGCGGCGGGCGGCAGGGGTGGAGTGACTCGTCGCTTTCACGGCAGGACCGAAGAACGGCGTAAGCTAGCCGATGAGCACGCCCGGGGATAGAGGCGAATTGACGTATTCCCGATAGAGCTTCTGGATCGCTTTGGTCTGCTTACCGGTGTGCCCGGTGCCGATCGGGCGGCCGTTGACTGCCACCACCGGCAAGACCTCGGCGATGGAAGAGGTCAGAAAGACCTCGCCGGCATGGGTGAGGTCGTCGACCGTCACCGCGCCCTCGCGCGCCGGCCGGCCCTGCTGTCGCAACAGACCCAGCACCAGGCTGCGAGCGACGCCTCGCAAAATCCCGATCGGGGGCGGAGTGACGATCTCATCGGCCTTGCTGACGATGAACAGGTTGGCGGTGGTCGCTTCGCGGATCGTACCGTCCTCGGCGATGAAGATCCCCTCGGCACAGCGTCGTCGCGAGGCCGCGACCCGACCGATGATGCCGTCGAGATAGTTGGCCGTCTTGTGCTCGGCGAGCAACGGATTGCGCGCGAACGGCAGCAGCGCCGCAGCGATGCCGCGCTGTTGTTGCACCGCGAGATGCGGATCGAGATGACCGCAGCTAAGCAGCAAGGTCGGGCGGCAATCGCTCGACGGCAGCAAGCCGCGTTCGCTCGGACCACGGGTCAGCGTGATGCGCAGCCAGCCGTCGCCGTCGGCTAGGCCATTGCGTCCCAGCAGCCGTGCGATGGCGACCGGCCAGCGGACCGCCGGCAGTGGAATAGCGAGCGCTTCGGCGGAGGCGCGCATGCGGGCGAGATGCTCGGCCAACGCAAACGGCTGGCCGCGGTAGAGGCGCACCGTCTCGAACAGCCCATCGCCATAGAGCAGGCCACGGTCGAAGACGCTGACGCGCGCCCGTGCGGCGGCGACGATCCGCCCGTTCAGCCAGACCGAGCCGCGAATCTTCATGCTAGGCCGGGCTCGCCGCCAACAGCGACAGAAACGGTTGCGCTTTCAGCAGGGTCTCCTGGTATTCCCGCATAGGATCGGAGTCCGCGACGATACCGCCACCGGCGTAGTACCAAAGTTGCCGGTCGCGGACGATGGCGGTTCGGATGGCGATGTTGAACACCGCTCGTTCGCCACAGATGTAGCCGATCGCGCCGGTATAGAAGCCGCGCTCGCAAGGCTCGAGCTCGTCGATGATCTCGGTGGCGCGAATCTTCGGCGCGCCGGTGATCGAGCCACCGGGGAACATCGCGCGCAGCACCTCCGCCAAGTCGACCTGCGGCTCCAACTGTCCGCTGATGCGCGACACCAGGTGGTGCAGCGAGCCGAAGCTCTCGACCTCCATCAAACGATCGACCTGGATCGTACCGGGGCGGCATACCCGGCCGAGGTCGTTGCGCTCGAGATCGACGATCATTACGTGCTCGGCGCATTCTTTCGGATCGCGCCGCAGCTCGGCAACCAACTCGCGGTCTAATCCGTCATCGAGATCCCGCCGGCGAGTTCCTTTGATCGGATAGGTCGCCACGGTACGGCCTTCGAGCTCGATCAGACATTCAGGCGAGTTACATACAAGGGTGGTAGCGCCGAGATCGAAATAGGCACCGTACGGCATCGGGTGCATCCGCTGCAGCTCGGTGAAGGCGGCGTTTGGGGGCGGCGCGTTCGCGCTGTGGAAGCGCTGCGCCAGATTGACCTGGTAAATGTCGCCGGCTTTGATGTGCCGCAGCGCCTGCCGCACCGCGTCGATGTGGTGCGCCTGATCCAGCTCGGGCTGCGGCGGCTGTACTGGCCGGCGATGCATCAGCCGCGGACGCGCGGCTCGGCGGCACAGCTCGGCTCGCAGCGGCTCAGCCTGTGCCTCCGCGCCGGTTGCGATCATCAAGCGATAGCGTTGCGCCGCATAGCTGTACGACAACATCCACGGGTAGGCGGCGGCGAAGAGCACCAGATCCTCCGCTGAGGGCCGGCGCCGCACCGCAAGCCGCTCGAGCAATCGCGACAGATCGTAGCTGAGCGCGACGACCACCACGCCGCTGAATCCCCGTTGACGCGTAGGACTGTAGCGAGCCCGGAAGCGGTCGAGCAGAACGAAAGGCTGGCCGCGCTGCTCTTCCGGAGGGCGCTCTCCCTGTCGCAGCAGGCCGCGGCCATCGCCGAATACGGCTAGCGTCGCCACCGGCCGGGCGCCAAACCGCGCTACGCCGTCACCCCAAGACCGCAGCCCGCCGCCGTCGAGCAGGAACGAGTGCGGCTCGCCGGCCCAGCCTTGCAGCAACTCGGCCGGCGCCACGGCGAGATCCACTTCTTGCGTCAGCATTCGATTCCTGCTGAATAGCGCAACCTGTAATTGCGGGCCTGCAGCGATGCAACCGCGTCCGGCCGACGATGAACGCTTCGCTTCACCTTCTCCACCGTCTCACCACTGCGACCGTCGGCATCGATGCGAAGATTCGCGAGTCGCATCCTTCGACTGTCGTGTTGGGAACCGAGCGTCAAGGTACCGGGGTGGTGCTCGAGTCCGCCAACCTGGTGCTGACGGTCAACTACCTGACCCTCGGCGCACAGTCGCTGACCGTCACCACCACCCGCGGTGCGTCGTTTCAAGCAGCCGTGGTCGCTCAAGATTTCGTCAGCGGCCTCGCCCTGCTCGAATCGAACGCAGTCGCCAAGGTTGGCCTGTCGCCGCGACACTCGCGCGAGCTCAACCCCGGTAACGATGTCGTCGTCGTCGCCTCGACCGGCAAGTCGGAGCGTCGCACCGCCGATGGACTGCTGGCATCGCTGGGTGGCTTCGAGGCCAATTGGGAGTATTCGCTCGAGCGGGCATTGGCGATCACCACCCAGAGTCCCGGTTTTGGCGGCGCGCCGATCTGCGATGCGGCGGGCAAAGTGCTCGGCGTCACGTTCCTCGACACCGGCGAAGTGGGCCGCTTCACCATCGGCATCCCGGTCGATCACTATCTCGACCACCGCGACGAGCTGCTCGAGCACGGCCGCCGGGTATCGCGTCCGGCCCGTGCCTGGATCGGCTGCTTTTGCTACACCGTGCGCGAGCACGTGGTCATTGCTGGAGTGCTTCCGGGCGGCCCCGCCGAGCGCGGCGGTCTCAAGGCCGGCGATGTGGTGATCGATATCGACGCGCAACGCATCAGCGGCCGCGGCGAGCTCTACCGAACGCTGTGGGATCGCCGTCCAGGAGCGCAGGTCGAGCTGCGCGTCTACCGCGACAAGGGCATTCACGCGATCACACTCACCACCGCCAGCGCCGAAGAATTCTTCGCCTGATAAGATCCCCTCCCCCGTGAGCAACTCTGCGAACGGGGCTCGCGCAACGAGCCTTGGCGAAGTTGTGAGGGTGAGGGGGCCGATCCGTTAGGCCAAGTGCGCTCGGAGAGCGCACGCTACAGCGGGTCCTCTGGGGCTGTACGCAATGCATATCCGTATCGTTTGAAATCGTTGCGGTAGATGCGATTCGCGATGGCGTAGCCAGCCGAGCGGAACAGCGCGTGCGGGTCGTCGTGCTCGGTGCGATTGACGTGAATCGTCGGATCGAGAGCTAGCCTCTCACATACCTCGGCGGCCGCCTCCATCTTGAGGATCGTGCCGCTCGGTGCCGGCAGCGGGAGCGGGCCGGCGCGGTAGGTCAGACTGCGTGCCTGCGGCCACAAGTGCGGATCCTTGCGATACAGTCGCGGCAGCAGCGCAAGGAACTCTTCGAACGTCACTGCTCTGAGGCGTTCGGCGATTTGGTCGTCCGGCATTTCCTCCGCCAGCGCCAAATCCGCGAAGAAGATGCGCTGGCAGTGCTGCCATCCTGCTTTTCGCGCTGTCTTCGGCGCGGTGCGCAGCTTGTCGGTGTAGAACGACACCAGTCGGTCGTAAGGATCGCGTACCAAGCAGAAGCGCTCGACGCCGGGCGTCAGCCAGTACCTCGTCCAGGCTTCAGCATCGTGCAGCGGCTCGAGCTCCGGCTGCTGGGCCAAGCTGCTGTACATCACCTTGAGGCTGGTGGTGATCAGATAGTTGCGCCGGCGATGGTAGAAGCTCGGCACTCAGCTCTCTCTGCGCCGCGCCCACAGCCAGCTGCTGACGAAGCCCGCCTTGTTGACCGCTTCGAACAACAACACGCAGGGCAGAGCGAGCCAGAGCGACAGCCGGCGATCGTCCGTACCGCGGATACCGTGCACCAGCGCCGCCAAGCCGCGCAGCTTGCCCAGGATCATCGCCGGCACGAGCTGGCGCGCGCCGCCGGCGCCGAGCTGATTCTTGTGGTAATGGCGATAGCGATACCAGCCGGTGTACCAGCTCTTGATCAAGGTGTCGCGCAGGTAGGGATGGTACTGATGGCGCACCAGATCGATCGGCAAATAGTGAATCGCGATGCCGTGGCGTCGCAGCCGCACGGTCAGATCGGAATCCTCGGCCCGCCCGAGCGATTCGTCGAACATGCCGACACGGTCGAACACTTCGCGACGGAATGCCGCCGCGCCGGAGGCCTCGAGCTGGTGCCGCGTAGTTACATCGCACGGCACTCGCGGCAGCCAGCGTGACCACGCTGAGCCCGCGGCGCCGGCATCGATGCGTCGTAAGATGCTGGCGCGGTAGTACGCGTCGCTGATGCGGCTGCCCAAGTCGCTGCCAGCGGCGGTCATCCCGCAGCGCAGGATCATCGCCGCCGGCCGTTCTTCGAAGAAGCGCACGACCGTGGCGACGTAGTCGGGGGCGAGTTGGTAGTCGTCAGCGACGATCGCCACCATTTGCGCGCGGGCTT